>CAYPJN010000082.1:0-8582 GCA_964411055.1 uncultured Lentisphaerales bacterium
GGCCACCGCCAAGTCCTCGGGGACGGTCACTTTCAGGTTAACGGGGGCCCACTCCACCAGACGCACGGCCACCCCGATGCGCTCCAGCGCCGCGGCGTCGTCCGTGACCACCTCCCGCGTCTTCGCCAGGCGCGCATAGGCCTGGCGCAGGAGGTCGAGGCTGAACGTCTGAGGCGTCTGCACGGTCCAGAGCTGGTCGCGGTCGACGGTGCGGCTGACGACGGGGGCTTTCTCGACCAGCTTGACCGTGTCCACAATCCGCCGCCCCGCCACGCCCGTGCCATGCTTGCGCGCGCACTTGACCGTCTCGCTGATCAGGGCCGGGGTCACCAGCGGACGCGCCGCGTCATGGATGGCGACATAGCGCGTCTCGGGCGGCAGCTCGGCCAGGCCGTTGCGCACCGAGTCCTGCCGCTGCGCGCCCCCGGCCACGACCGCTCGCAGCTTCGAGATGCCGAACATCTGCGCCATGTTTTTGGCGGCCTCGAGCCGATCCCGCCGCACCACCAGCACGATCTGCCGGATATCCGGACAAGCCTCAAAGGCCATCACCGAGTAGGCCACCAGAGGGCGGGGCCCCAGACTGAGAAAGGCCTTGTCGTAATTGGCGCCCATGCGTTCGCCACGTCCGGCCCCCACGATTATCGCCGTTGTCATGTTCCTCTCGCGATCCCGGAATAAGCCCCACCCCGCAGGCGGCCGATGACCGCCCGCGAGGCAGGAGTGAATAGAGTTTTAACTTTATCAGGTGGGGATGGACGGGTCAAGGCGCGCGACAGGCGCGCGACGGATTATTCCGCTGGCGCCGGACGGGCGGGTGCGCTATAGTTTTAAACATGCCGGTCAACGTCGGGAAAACTGTTCTCAGCATTGTCTTCTGGACGGTGGCGGCCATCATCGTCGTGGCCGGCGCCGCCATGATCCAGCCGCGCTTCCGGAACGCCCGCATGCTGGCCGCCCGACGCGCGGAGCTGGAACGCGGGAACCTCGCCCAGCAGCAGCAGCTTGCCGCCGTGCAGCGCAAGCAGGCACGCTTCCGCGACGATCCCGAGTTCGTCGAGCATGTCGCGCGGCAGAACCGGCGCGCGCGCCCCGGCGAGATCGTCTTCATCTTCGACGTGCCCGCCGAGTAGGGTGTCAGGGTTCAGGGTTCAGGGTTCAGGGTTCAGGGTTCAGGGTTCAGGGTTCAGGACACCGAGCCTGTTCCACAAACCCCTGAAATTCAAGATAAAATGGCATATTCTTGATTTCTGAAGGGCGCGGTTCCACCCGCGCCGCCGACATGTTCGCAGTTTCTCAGCGGCCGAAGACCGGATGGCGGGCGGCCGCCAGATTCACAAAATAGCTCCCCATTTCGCCATATTCAAAGCCGGCCTCGGAAGCGGCGTAGGTCATGCTCGTGAGCGGATTGATATCGGGGTTGGGGTTGACATCCAGGACGTAGAAGACGCCGTCCTGCAGGCGCACGTCGATGCGCCCGTAGTCGCGGCAGCCGCAGGCGCGGTAGGTGTCGAAGACCACCCGTTCCAACAACGCGTTCTCCGCCGCGCTCAGCTCGGCCGGCACCCGCAGCTTGATGGCGTCGAAGAGGGCCGAACCCCGCAGATACTTGGCATCGTATGTGAACAGCCGGTCGCGCAGGTCGGTCAGGTCGCAATAGTCCATCTCCGCCGCCGGCAGCATCGCCAGCGTCTCGTTGCCCCACACCGAGACGTGGAATTCGCGTCCGTTGATGAAGTCCTCCACCAAAGCGGGCTGGCGGTGGCGCTCCAGCACATACGCCACGCGCCGGCGCAGTTCATCGTCGCACGTCACCACCGATTCGGGCGAGATGCCGATGCTGCAATGCTCGTGAGCGGTTTTGACGATGGCAGGGAAGCGTGACCACGCGCCATTCCGCGGCGTCGCGTTGTGGACCGCCCAGGCGGGGGTCGGCACCCGGCGTGCATCCAGCAGGCGCTTGATCGCCGGCTTGTCGTAGGCCAGCGCCAGCGTTTCCGGTGGCGAGCCGGTATAGGCGAAGCCGCGCGCCTCAAGGATGCCGGCCACCTCCGGCTCGCTCCGCGCCTTGCCGGGCAGGGATTCGCACCAGTTGAAAACGATCTCGCGCTCGGGCCGATAGTCTCTCAGCGCCTCATCCAGCCGATCATCCTCGATCGCCAGCATCCGCAAGGGATGGCCGAGCAGGCGCATGGCGTCGGCCAGCGTGGCGACATCCTGCGCCGCCTCATCCCGTTCGTCGGGGGTCCAGGAGCCGTCCATGTTGTGCAGCAGCAGCACCGGAAGGTCGCGGCGTTGACACCGCGCCGCGGGAATGCCGCAACTATGCGCGCCGACAGCCCCGGTTCTTTCAGAACTAATCGGAACCGGGGGACACCCATGGGCGTCTTCGCTTCCATCTTGTCCGGGATACTGATCAAGCACCCTGCGACTCCGTGCGGTTCTTCATGCGGCAAGGTTAGCCTCCTTTAGATGAAATGTCGAGCCGCAGCTTAAGTATCTTGCCCGATGCTCGAATCCCTTTGCCCGCGCGCGCGGGGCGTGCTACACTTCAGGCACTTTTACCGCCGGGTGTCCCGCGGCGCGAACCGCCCGCGGCTTCCTGCAATGTGACCGATGCCGCAAACCGCCATGCAACATGCTTTTCCCGATCAGCGTCTCAAGGAGCTGCTGCCAGAACTGATCGCCTTCCGGCGCGACCTGCATGCCCACCCCGAGGTCGGCTTCCAGGAGCGCCGCACCGCGGCGCGCATCGCCGAATGGCTCTCGCGTCTGCCCGGCATGCAGGTGCGCACGGGCGTGGCGGAGACGGGCATCGTCGCCACGCTGGCGGCGGACCGGCCCGGTCCATGCCTCGCCTTCCGGGCCGACATGGATGCCCTGCCGATGGACGACAAGTGCGGCCTGCCGCACGCCTCGACGCATCCCGGCGCCGCCCATGCCTGCGGCCATGACGGACACGTCGCCTGCCTGCTGGGCGCCGCCACGCTGATGGCCGCGGCGCCGGGGCGCCTGGCCGGCCCCGTGCGCTTCATTTTCCAACCGGCCGAGGAGGGCGGCGGCGGCGCCCGCATGATGATCGCGCAGGGCGCGATGGAGAACCCGCGTCCCGCCGCCATCTTCGCGCTCCACGGCTGGCCCTCGCTGCCCGCGGGCAGCATCGGACTGCGCGACGGACCGATCATGGCCTCCACCGACGCCATTGACCTCACGGTGCATGGGCGCGGCGCCCATGCGGCCAGCCCCAACCGCGGCGTGGATCCGATCGTCGCGGCGGCCCACATCGTGACCGCGCTCCAGACGGTCGTCTCGCGCCACCGCGACCCGGCCGAGCCCGCCGTGCTGACGATCGGCTCATTCCACGCCGGCACGGCGCGCAACGTGATCCCCGACACGGCGGAGCTCCGCGGCACGCTGCGCACGCTCTCCGAGCGGCAGCGCACCGCCTCACGCGAGGCCATCCGGCAGGTGGCCGAGCAGACGGCGGCGGCCTTCGGCGCGCGCGCGGAGCTGCGCATCGTGGAGGGCTATCCCGTCAACGTCAACGACGCCGGTCTCCGGG
Source organism: uncultured Lentisphaerales bacterium (assembly GCA_964411055.1). Lineage (GTDB taxonomy): Bacteria > Verrucomicrobiota > Kiritimatiellia > RFP12 > JAAYLN01 > JAAYLN01. Next base: position 3,563 of record CAYPJN010000082.1, read on the forward strand.
CCTACGTGGATCGCGTGGCCGTCGCGGCGCTGGGCCGCGGGCGCGTCGTCGGCGACATTCCCGTGAGCCTGGGCGGCGAGGACTTCGCCTACTATGCCCAGCAGGTGCCGGGCTTCTTCTGGCGTCTCGGCGTGGCGCCGGCCGACGGTTCGCCGGGTGTCGAGTCGCTGCATAGCCCGCACTTCGATTTTAACGACGAGGCCATCGCGACCGGAGTGCGCATGCACTGTGGCATAGCCTGGTCCTGGGCGGAGAGTGCCGCGCCGTGCTGACGCCGCGGCGGACGCGGGCGGGATGGTTCCCGCGGCGGCGCGGCGACCGCGCGGGAGCCGGGGCTTGGAGGAGTATGACATGAGCGGGGAACAGCGGTTGCTGGCGGTCGACCTGGGCGCTTCGGGCGGCAAGTGCTTCGTCGGCACTTTCGGCGCCGGAAGCTTCGCGATGGAGGAGATACACCGCTTCGCCCACGAGAGCGTCACGTTCCACCTTGCCGACGAGTCGGGAACCGTCACGGAACGCACGCACTGGAACGACACGGCGATCTACGGCGAGATCATCAAGGGACTGCAGGCCTTCCGCCGCCGGCAAGGCCCGGTGCTGGACGCCGTCGGCATCGACACCTGGGGCGCCGACGCCCAGTGGATCAGCGCCGACGGCGAAACCCTCGGCAAACTCTACGGCTACCGCGACCACCGTCTCGACCACATGGTGGAGGCACTCTGCAGGCGCATCCCGGCCGAGCAGGTGTACCGGATCACGGGCATCCACTTCCAGCCCTTCAACTTGAGCAACCAGTTGCTCTGGTTCGCCCTCCACCGTCCCGGCCTGCTCAAGCTCGCCGTCAAGGTGCTGCCGGTGCCCGCGCTGCTCAACTTCTACCTCGGCGGTTGCACGCAGGTCGACTCTACCTGGGCGAGCGTCACGCAGCTCATGGACGCGCGGCGCAACCGTTGGTCGCGCGCCATGCTGCGCGCCGTCGGCGTGCCGGCGCGGCTGCTGCCGGAGATCGTGCCGCCGGGCACGCGCCTCGGCGAGCTGCGCGCGCCGCTGGCGGCCGCTCTGGGACTCAACGCCGCGCCGATCATGGCGGTCGGCTCGCACGACACGGCCAGCGCCTTCGCCGCCGCGCCGGTCGAGAATCCGCGCGACGCGCTGATCATCAGCTCGGGCACCTGGTCGCTGATCGGGCGGCTGGTCGCCCGTCCGGTCACCACGCCCGACGCCCGCGCGGCCAACCTCAGCAACGAAGGCGGCATCGGCAACACGCGGCTGCTGCGCAACTGCATGGGCTCGTGGATCGTCCAGGAGCTGCTGCGCGTCTGGGAGGCGGCCGACGGGCGCCGCATGTCGTGGGCGGAGGTCGACCGGCTGCAGGCCGCGGCGGCGCCCTTTGCGGCCTTCATCGACCCCGACGACCGCGGCTTCTACAATCCGCCCGACATGGAGGCCGCCATCCGCGGCTACCTGGCGCGCACCGGCCAGACGGCGCCGGAGGGACGCGGCGCCATCCTGCGCCTGGTCTACGAGAGCCTGGCGCTCAAGTACCGGGTGGTCAATGAGACGCTCGACGCCGTGACGGGACGTCCCGCGCGCGTGGCGCACATCGTGGGCGGCGGCTGCGGCAACGCGCTGCTTAACCAGTTCACGGCGGATGCTCTCGGGATGCCGGTGCTGGCCGGACCGCGCGAGGCCACGGCCGTCGGCAACCTGATGGTGCAGGCCCTCGGCCTCGGGCTGCTGCCCTCGCTGGCCGCCGCCCAGCCTCTGATCCGTGCCGCCTTCCCGGTCGCGCGCTGCGCGCCGCGCGCGCGCGCACCATGGGACGCGGCCTACACGCGCTTCCGCGGTCTGGGCGCGACGCTTCCGGTGGCCTGACGCCTTTCGCCGCCATGTCCGACCCCGACCGACATTCCGCCTCTGCCACGCCGCGCGTTCCCGGCACCTTCGAACTGCTCGCCACCGACGGCGGGGCGCGGCGCGGCCGGCTCTGGACGGCGCACGGCCCGGTCGAGACCCCCGCCTTCATGCCCGTCGGCACGCAGGCGACCGTCAAGACCCTCGATCCGCGCGACCTGGAGGAACTGGGCGTCCAGATCATCCTCGGCAACACCTACCACCTGCTCGTGCGTCCGGGGCCGGAGATCCTCGCGGCCTGCGGCGGGCTGCATGCCTTCATGGGATGGAAGCACCCGATTCTGACCGACAGCGGGGGCTACCAGGTCTTCAGCCTGGCCAAACTGCGCAAGCTGGGCCGCGAGGGCGTCGCCTTCAACTCGCATGTGGACGGGGCGCGGCTCTTTCTGGGGCCCGCCGAGGCGATGGCCATGCAGCGCCTGCTGGGCTCCGATATCGCCATGTGCTTCGATGAGTGCATCCCCTGGCCCTGCGACGCACAATATGCTTGTCAGGCGGTGGAGCGTACCCTATCATGGGCGGCTTCCTGCCGTAATCAGGAGCGGGCTCCCGGCCAGTTGGTCTTCGGTATCGTGCAGGGCGGCGTGTTCGCCGAGCTGCGCGGCCGCTGCGCCCGCGGGCTGGTCGACATCGGTTTCGACGGCTATGCCGTCGGAGGCGTGAGCGTCGGTGAGCCCGAGCCCCTGCTGCTGCAGGAGATTGAGGAGAGCGTACGCCACCTGCCGGAGGAGCGGCCCCGCTACGTGATGGGGCTGGGCGACCTATGGCAGATGACGGAGGCGGTGGCGAGAGGCGCGGACCTGTTCGACTGCGTCATCCCGACCCGCCACGCGCGGAATGGCTCGGCGTTCACGCGCAACGGCGCCTATCCGGTGAAGGCCGGCGAGTACAAGCGGGACCTGCGGCCGGTCGAGGAAGGCTGTTGCTGCCCGGTCTGCCGGACCTTCTCGCGCGCCTACATACGGCATCTCCTCAACGCGGGCGAGATTCTGGGGGTGCGGTTGCTGACGGTGCACAACATCCATTGCTACATGGATTACATGCGGCGGATGCGCGCGGCGATCGAGGCCGGCGCCTTCCAGGAGTGGCGCTGCGAGCAGGCCGCGCGGCTGCGGAAAAGCGAAGCGGAGAAGAGCCCGGAAGGGCGGGAGACGACATGACCGACAATCTGATTGTTTTGGGCACGGCGGCGGGCGGCGCGCCCGGGGGTGGCCTGTTCGCCAATCCCCTCGTGCCGATGGTGCTCTTCATGGCGATCATCTACTTTGCCATGCTGCGGCCGCAGCAGCGCAAGGAGAAGGAGCGCCGCAAGATGATCGAGACGCTGCGCGCGGGGCAGCGCGTGCTCTTCGCCGGCGGCTTCATCGGGACGATCTCCGAGGCGCGCGAGCACACCTTCATGATCGAAGTCGCGCGCGGGGTGGCGGTCGAGGTTGCGCGCGGGGCCGTGCGGCAGGTGCTGCAGGAGGGCGACAGGCCGGTTGCCGACGAGGCGCGCGGGTAGCGCTCCGGGCACGGGAGTTGCCGGAAGTCTCTGGGTCTCAAGCGGGGGAAGTGCGACATGGACAAGCAGGCAGTTTGGAAATGGCTGATTCTGGCGGCGGTCACGGCGTTCTCGCTGGTGACGGTTACGCCGCCGCGCGACAAGGTGCGTCTGGGGCTCGACCTGGCCGGAGGCACGAGCTTCACGGTGCAGATCGACCAGGAGCGGCTGCGCGCCGACCTGCAGGCGGCCGACCCCGGCAGCACGGCGGAGTCGGTCGACGCCGCGATCGCCGCCATCATGCGCGATGCCGACGCCCGCACCATCGAGGTGTTGCGCAACCGCGTCGACGCGTTGGGCGTCAACGAGCCTGTAATCGCCCCCGGCAAGGACCACCGCATCCTGATCCAGCTTCCGGGCGCCGACGAGCGGCAGCGCGAAGCCGCCGAGAAGAGCATCAAAAGCGCCGCCTTCCTCAAGTTCTGCCTGGTTCACAAGGACAACGCGCGCCTGGTGGCCAACCTCTTCGCCAACAACCGGGCTCCCGAGGGTTACACGATCCACGAGGGGCGCTACTACATACGCACCAAAGCCTACGAATCATTAATCCGCGATCCGGACTACGCACGGCGCGTGGCGGCCTTCGAGGCCCCCGCCCAGTACGTGTTCATGCTGCAGCCCGAGAAGCTCAAGGACGGCCGCGAGGTCTTCACGCCGTGCTTCGTCAGCACACGCCCGGCCATGACCGGCGAGACGCTCAAGCGCGCCGAGATCGAGCGCGACCCCATGTCCGGCGCCGTGCATGTCTCGCTGACCTTCAAGCCCAGCGGCGCCAACCTCTTCGCCAAGATCACGAGCCAGTACGCCCCCAACGGCAGCCGCAACCAGAACAGCGACACCGGGCGCCAGCTCGCCATCGTGCTCGACAACACCCTCTACTCGGCGCCCGTGATCAAGGAGCCGATCCCCAGCGGGCGCGCCTCGATCAGCGGCAGCTTCACCATGGAGGAGGCCGCGCTGCTGCGCAACATCCTCAACGCCGGCTCGCTGCCGGCGCCGGTCAAGATCCTCGAGAAACGCATGGTCGACGCCTCGCTCGGACACGACGCCATCCGCAGCGGCATCCGCGCCTCGGTCATCGGCATGGCGCTGGTGGCGCTCTTCATGCTCGTCTACTACTCCTACTGCGGCCTGATGGCCAATGTCGCCCTGCTCGCCAACATGGTGCTGCTGCCGGCCGGCATGATCCTCGTCGCCGGACTGCTGGGCATCTTCGTGCGCGACGGCGGCGCCTCCGGCAAGAGCATCATCTCGCTGCCGGTGCTGACCATGCCGGGCATCGCCGGCATCGTGCTGACAATCGGCATGGCTGTCGACGCCAACGTGCTGATCTTCGAGCGCATACGCGAGGAGTTCAAATCCGGCAAGTCGGCCCGCGTGGCGGTCGCCGCGGGCTACGACCGCGCTTTCCTGGCGATCTTCGACTCCAACATCACCACGCTGCTGACCGGCCTGATCCTCTTCATCTTCGGCTCGGGGCCCATCCGCGGCTTCGCCATCACCCTCTCGGCCGGCATCATCGTCAGCATGTACACGGCGCTGGTGCTCACGCGCATGATCTTC
>CAYPJN010000083.1:0-8489 GCA_964411055.1 uncultured Lentisphaerales bacterium
GATCACCCCGCCGATCGGCGTCTCCTGCTTCGTCGTCGCGGGCATGAATCCCGACGCCGACTCGGCGCAGGTCTTCCGCGGCGCGATGCGCTTCCTGCCCGCCTATCTGGTGGTGCTGCTGCTCCTGCTGCTCATGCCCCACCTGACCGTCGGCCTCCTGGCCGGACTCGTGCGCTAGCCGGATGGGTTAGTATCCGGTTTGCCATCCTACTTTGTCGCGAGCTTTGTCGACCGCTGGAGAAAATGTTAGTGCAGAGCCTCGCCCTCCAACCCTCCCGCCTCCCGCCTTCACGCACTCCCGCCTTCACGCCTTCACGCCTCGGACGTCCCGCGCCACCGTTTACATGCCTGCCCGTCGTCAATAATCGTCCTCGCCGCGCAATCCGCGCAATCCGTAGCTTCTCTCCCGGCTCATCCGCGGCGATCCTGTTTTCGACAAGGCTCGCGACAAGGTAGAAAATGCAGACACCGACTCCCCATGCGTCCTTCTCGCGCCCCGTGGCTAACCTGCTCTGCGACGCAATGAAAACCTGATGCAATGAAAACCTGATTGACGATTGGGCGCTATCCCAAGTAACCTGACCCCACAGTGGAGACGTTTCCGAGAGCGAGATCCATTCCGAAAGGTCGATGCGCCGATGAAAAAGCAAATGGCCGATGCGCCGATGCGAATGCGTAAGGCGTTGCGGGTTGTATTCCTGCTCGGGGCGCTGCCGTGGGCGCCCGCCGGGGGGGCGACCGCCTTCCGGCAAGTTTACCCGCTGGATCCGCGGCGTGTTGCCGCCAATGCCGCCCGGGTTCGTGACGGCCTGGCAAAGGCTCCGCGCGCCTGGAAGGACGCGCCCGCCGTCTTTTTCACCGTTCCGCCGCTCCGCGACGTCATCCGGCTGCCGGACACTTATCCGGAAGACGGCGTCCTGCTCGGCACGCTGCGCATTCTGGCCGCTAAAGGTGAATTCGAACCGGGTTCGGTTGTCGTCTATCCACTCAAGGATGTGGACCGGTTCACGCTGCGGGCATCCGACCTGACAAGCCCCGCGGGCGGCCGGATTGCCGCCTCCGGCATCGACATCAGGCTGGTGAAGGTCTGGTACCAGTGCGGCAACGCCTGGTACAGCCAGTTTGCCGATCCGGCGGCGCGCATGCTCATCCCCGAGATCCTCCTGCATGACGAGGACCTGATACGTGTCGACGGCCGCACGCAGGACAACTACCTGCGCTACGACAATTTCGACGGCACCACCACGTACCAGTGGATGAGCGCCCCCGGCATGGTAACCGGCTACCGCAACACGAACTACGAGAACCTGGCCCTTGTCTCGGACGACGCGGACGCGCTGCTGCCGGTGGTGCTGAACCGGAACGAGTTCAAGCAGTTCATGGTAACCCTCCAGGCTCCGGCAACGGCACCGGATGGCCTCTACTCCGGCGAGATCGAACTGATCGCCGACGGGCGCAAGACCGGTGCCATTCCCATGCAGGTGCGCGTCCTGCCTTTCGCCCTGCCCACGCCTAAGACTTACCATGACCTGGACAAGGAGTTCTTCCATCAGCAGTCGGGCGCGGGCACGCTGAACCCGAAGATTGTGCGGAACCTGGTCAACCACAACCACCTGCACCTGGGCGGGCAGCCGGAACTCAACGTGTTCAATCCCGCCGGCGTGGCCGCGGCGGCGGATCTGCTCCGTGACTGCGGCGTCTCGTTCAGCGCCCTGTTCCGCATTGCGACGTCTGCCAACCTGGTCGTTAAGGGCAGCCAACCGACGCTGAGCCAGGCCTATCAGCTCCGCGTGCTGGAGAAGCGGATCGCCCGGACGGCGGAACTGACGAAGCAGCTTTTCGGGCATACCCGGTTCTACAGCTACGGAGTCGACGAGGGCGGGCCGGACGTCGTCCGCGGCGAGCGGGCCGCCTGGGAGATCGCCCACCGGGCCGGCGGCAGGGTCATGGTCTCCACACATGCCCGCGGCCGCCTGCTCTACGCGCTGGACTACATGTGGCAACCCGGCGCCCCCAACACCTACCGCGCCGAGGAGGCCCAACGCTTCCACGAAATGAATCCCGAGGCGCTGGTAGGCTGGTATGCGGACCCGCACGGCGGCCCCGAGAATCCGGACTATGCCCGCCGTCTCTACGGCCTGCAGCCCTACAAGGCCGGGTACGATGTCGTCGGCAACCACGCCTGGTGGAAACGCTGCCAGTGGAACGACATCGCCCAGAACTACGAGCCCACCTACCGTAATCTCAACATCGCCTACCGGACGCGCGGGAACGTGCTGGATACCCTCCAGTGGGAAGGCTGCCGCGAAGGCGTCGACGACGTGCGCTACGCCACCCTCCTGAAGGAACTCGCCCGCCGGGCGCTGTCAAGCGGGCGCAGCGAGGTGGTCCTGCGCGGGCGCCTGGCACTTGGCTCTCTGGCGTACTGGGACGCCGACCGTGACGACATGGACGCCTGCCGCCTGGAATGCATCCGCCACATTCTCGACCTGCAACCCCTCGTGAAGGAGGATCAGCCGTGAAGCGCGCATTGTTACACCTTACGCTGCTGGCCGGACTGGTGGCGGTCGCCGCGACCCGCCTGCCGGGCGCCGAAGCCGAGCCGGATCCGGTGGCCGCCATCCAGGCGATGACCAACCGTACCGCGCGCGGCAGCGCCTGGGTCAAGCATCTGACCGGGCTGGCCGAACGATCCTTTCCACAAGCCGAACTCCTCCTGGCGTCCGCCACGAACAGCCTGACGGGCAGCCAATTAGCGGATCTCTACGCCCGGCTGGCGGTCCTGGCCATCTCAAAGACCTCCGATCCGGACAAGGTGACGGCCTTCGTCCGGGCGCTCCTCGACGCGCAGGACGCCGGCGTCCGGACGGACGCCGAGATACAGCGGCTGGAGGAGTTCAAGTTGGGACGTCTCAGCCGGACCCTGTCCGAGATGACGCGCGGCGGTACCGGCGAGCCGGATCTGGCCCGCCGCCTGTTCCAGGAGCATCGTTCCCGACTGAACCCCGACCAGATCGCGTCGATCGAGGCCGACTTGCTGATCGTGGCGGCGAACGAAGGCGACCGGGAGCGCTTCGACCGCGACCTGGCGGCCTACCGGAAGCCGCCGCTGTCCGGAAGCCGTCTGGCCGGTCTCGTGCGGATCGCCAACGCGATCCGCACGCTCGACAACGCATGGGCCGAGACCCTCCTGCGCGACGCGCTGGCGGATAAGACGCTCACTGGAACGCAGCGCCTGCAGGTTATGTCCGCCCTCGCCGAAGTGGCCTTCAGCCGCGGCGAACCGGCGGAGGGCTATCCGCGCTGGAAGTCGGTTCAACAGGAAATTCTCGCGATGGTGGACCGGGGCGAGGCACCCCTGCGTCTGAACCTGCTGCCATATGGGCGGGCGTATGAATTCGGCGACAACCTTTTCGCCGCCGACCTGGTCCGGCGCGCGCTCGCGGTGGATTCCGGCGCCTCCGGCGTGCGGCTGGCCGCCGCGCAGGGCGCCTTCCTGACTAACGACCTGCCAACGGCGGCCATCCACCTCCAGGCCGCGCTGCAGGAAGCGCGCCTGAAACCGGACGCGCGGAGGGACGCCGAGGCGCTCCTGTTCCTGGCCGGGGGGAACGCCGTCGCCGCGCTGGATCGCGCGTTTTCGGGGGATAAGCCCGCGCCGGAGGAGAAGCTGCGGATACTTTACCGGGTCTCCGAATTTCTTTTCAGGTGCCGCCAGTACGACCAGTGCCGCGCGATCCGCGCGGAGATCGTCGACAACCTTTTCGTGCCGATCGAGAAGAAAGCCTTCACGGTCCGGTACGTTCCGCGGGCACCCCAGACCGCGGAAGGTTGGACCCACGACCCGTCCTACCGGGATTGGAAACGGATGGAGACGCGCTTCGTTCCCTATGGCGACCTGCTGGATTACAGCCTGCAGGCCGACATTGACCGCCGGCTGAAGAGCGCCGTCCAGCCCGAAATCCCGGCCGGCTACCGGACCGGCGTCTTCTTCCTGTGCGACGACGAGGGTCTCCACATCTATGTGCGGGCGGACGATCCGCGCGCGGACCTGAACTTCAAGGCCGGCGTCGGCAACGCTCCGTACAACATATGGTTCAGGAACCTTCCCGACGCCACGGGCGGTTACATCGTGGACTGGGCGTCGCCTACCGAATCCTACGCGCTGGCGCGGGATATCTTCCGCCGCGACGCCGTGACCACGCCGGAAGGAACCGCGGCGCATGTTCTCGTGCCGTGGCCATTCTTCTGCACGCAGCTCCCGTTCAACGGCAACGACTGGCTCTTTGGCATGGTTCGCTCCGTGCCCGGCGTTGGGAATCAGGCGCTCACGGGCAACCGCCAGGAATTCGGACGGCTCCTGCGGCTCCAGTTCGACGTGGCGCCCGCGCAGATTACCGGTCTGAAACGCCGGATTGCCAGCCAGGCGTTCAACGACTACAGCCGACTGCGCAAGGATCCCAGCGGATTTCTGTTCGAATGGAAGGACGATGCCCTCGGCGACCCGGACTTCTTCGCCTCCGAAATCGTGCCCCTGATGGGCGAGCTCGATGCGGCCGGCGCCCGGTTGACGGGCGGAAAGCCTCTCGCCGACGGAGAGGTTGACGAATACTTCGCGACCTTCGTTCCCGTCTGGCACAACATCCGCCACGTCGTCGCCGGAAAGCGCGCCGCATACCTGCGGAACCGGTACTTCCGGTAGGCGCGCCGGGCGCGGCGACTCCAGCGAGTTAAGGCGGACGCAGGGGAATCGAAAGCGTAATCGGGATCGCTATCGAATCGATGGATCCGCGCCTGTAAACGTTGGGTAGGGCGAGGCGTCCCCGCCGAGCCGCCCCCGCATCCTCTGTGACTATGTGCGAAATACGATTTCCACCCTCTCTCGCGCCTTGGTTGCGCTCTCTACTGGACTAAGTCCCCAGCTCAGAACAAAAAACCTTGAATTTTACGGCCAACATGCTTCAATCCACGCATGCGGAACTACCTTGAAGCGCTACGGCGGCACCCCCTGATCCTCGACGGGGCCATGGGCACCGTCATCTATGGCAAGGGTGTCTTTGTCAACGCCTGCTACGAGGAACTCTCGCTGAGCAACCCGAAGCTGATTTCCGGCATCCACCGCGGGTATGTCGAGGCCGGCGCGCAGTTGATCCTGACCAACACCTTCGGCGCCAACCGCGTCAAGCTGCGGGGCTACGGCCTCGCGGAGAAGGTCGCGGACATCAACCGCGCCGCGGTGCGGCTGGCGAGGGAGGCGGCCGGCCCCGACATCCTGGTGGGCGGCGACGTGGGGCCCTGCCAGGAGGGCGCCGGCCGGCTGGCCGAGGCGGCCGTCCGCGAGACCGAGGCGGCCTTTGCCGAGCAGATGGCCGCGCTCGCCGCCGCGGGCGCCGACCTGTTGTTTCTCGAGACCTTCTCCGACGCGCGCGAACTGCAGGTCGCCGCGCGCGCGGCGCGGGCGACCGGGCTGCCCGTGCATGCCTCGATCACCGTCAACGAGCGCGGCGAGACGGCGACGGGACTGGCGGCGGCGACGCTGATGGACCAGCTCGAAGCCGACCCGAACGTGGACACCGTCGGGCTCAACTGCGCCGTCGGTCCGGCGAGCCTGCTCAAGATCGTCCAGGCCCTCCTGCCGCGCGTGTCCAAGCCGATGCTGGCCAAGCCCAACGCGGGCTTTCCGCAGCAGGTGGGCGGGCGCATGCTCTACATGGCCAGCCCCGAATACTTCACCGAAAAGGCCAAGGAGTTCATTCGTCTCGGCCTGCGCGGGGTGGGGGGCTGCTGCGGCACGACCGACGCGCACATCCGTCTGATGGCCCAGACCCTAGCATGCCTGAGCGAGTTCAAGGCGCCGGCCGCGGCGCGCGTCGAAGTCCGCTCCGCCGAGGCTCCCCTGGCCGAGGCCGTGCCGATGGCCGCCAAATCGTCCTTCGCCGCCAAGCTGGCGCGGGGCGCGCGCGTGAGCAGCGTCGAGCTGCTATCGCCGAAGTCTCCCGAGATGGCCGACATGCTGGCCAAGGCGCGTCTCTGCCAGGAGGCCGGCGTGGACGCGGTCAACATCCCCGACGGGCCGCGCGCCACGGCGCGCGTCTCGCCGCTCGTGGCGGCGATGCTGATCCGCCACGCGGGTTTGGCGATCGAGCCGATTCCCCATTACTGCTGCCGCGACCGCAACCTGCTCGGCATGCAGTCCGATGTCCTGGGCGCGGCGGCGGCCGGCATCCGCAACCTTCTGGTCATAACCGGCGATCCCCCCAAGGCGAGCGGCGCCGCCGAGGTGCGGGGGGTCTTCGACGTCGACTCCATCGGATTGGCGCGTCTGATCCACGGCCTCAACTGCGGGGTCGACATGGCGCGCACGCCGCTCGTACCGCCGACGGCCATCCTGATCGGCGTCGGGGCGAATCCCTGCGTGCTCGATCTCGATCACGAGGTGGACCGATTCTTCCGCAAGATCGAGGCGGGCGCGGAGTATGCCATCACGCAGCCGGTCTACGACGCCGACGCGCTGCTGCGTTTTCTGGACCGGGCGGAGAAGGCGCCGCGGCGCATCCCGGTCATCGCCGGCCTCTTTCCGCTCGTGAGCCTGAAGAACGCGGAGTTCATGCGCAACGAGGTGCCGGGGGTGGTGATTCCCGACGCCGTGATGGCGCGCATGGCGGCCTGCAGGGACCGCGAGTCGGCGCGCGAGGCGGGCATCGAGATGGCGCATACCGTGATGGCGCGCGTCGCCGACCGTGTCGCCGGCTTCGAGGTCTCGGCGCCGATGGGCAATGTCCAGACGGCGCTGCGCGTGCTGGCGGGGGCGCCGGCGCTTCCGGCGGGCCGCTGAGCTTCCTGGAACGACCGCGGCTTGAAGGAACCCAGGTAATGGCGATGCAGACCGTACTGGTGCTGGACAGTCAGGCGCCTTCCGCCGCGATGAAGCCGCTGGAGGGGCTGAGTTGCATACCCGTGGTGGTGAACGACGTCGCGCGCGCGCGGCATGTGCTGCTCAACATGGCGGTCGACCTTTGGATCTGCGATCTGACCGTCGAGGATCTCAACTTCCGTCAGCTGCATGCGGAGTCTCTGACGCGCAATGCCGCGGCGCGCATCCTCCTGACGGGGACGCCCGTGACGCAACACCTGGCCGCCGCGCTCATCAAGGAGAAGCGTGCCGACCAGTTCCTGTCCAAGCCGTGGAATGCGCTTGCCGTCAAGCGCGCGGTTCTGAACCTGCTGCAGGTGCCCCGGGAGCAGTCCGCGTCCGATGCCGGCAAAACGTCCAAGGCTGTTCAGCGTCAGATCATCACACCCCGGGGAATGCACCTGCGCGTGAGGCAGGCGCCGCCCGCGGTGGGCACTGGCCTGCCGCCGGTGAGCGACGAGGGACGCTATCGGCTCGACGAGCTGTTGGGCGAGGGCGGCATGGGGCGGGTCTACCGCGCCCATGACCGCCTGCTCGACATGGAGGTGGCGGTCAAGCTCCTCAACCATGAGTTTGCTCGGGACGAGACGGCCATCGCCCTGCTCAAGGATGAGACGCGCATCTGCCTGCAACTGCTGCACCGGCACATTGTCCGTCTCTACAATCTGGAAAGACGACAGAACCTCCTGCTGATCATCATGGAGTACGTGCATGGTGTCTCCCTCTACACCTACATGTCCCGCATGCCCGGGGGAATGCCCCCGGACCTTGTGCTGCAGATAGTATCCGTCATTGCCGACGCGCTGGGCTACGCGCACCGCAAGGGAGTGCTGCACAAGGACATCACACCGGGCAATGTCCTGATATCAAACGACGGCGTGCTGAAGCTCATCGACTTCGGCATCGCCGACCGGATGAACCGGCAGCGCATCATCACGGACTATGTCATCGGCACGCCGACCTACATGAGTCCGGAACAGCTCCGCGGGGACACGCTGGATGCGCGGACGGACGTCTATTCGCTCGGTGTGCTGACGCACCATATGTTGACCGGTCGCCTGCCGAGCCGGCCGGAGCCCACGGTGGAGACGCTGGCCACGCAACCGCATCCGCCCTTGGAGGGCATGCCGGAAGGCGTGCGCGGCATGCTGGATTCGGCCCTGGCCTTCGATCCGGCCGGGCGCTGTCCATCGGTGGGCGATTTCCTTGCCGGTTTCCGGGAGGCGTGCCGCCAGGACTACGCCGTTGCTCTCCCCCAGGCCAAAGCCCAGGTTCCGGAACCGGGCGAAGAGCTGTAGTCCGCCCGGTCAGCGGGGCTATCCGATGGCGCGCGGTTCGGCAGCCAGTCCCGTCTCAAGGACACAGACGGCGAGAACCAGGTTCTCCAGCAGGCAGGAATGGACGTGGATCGGGCGGTTGCGCAGGGAGGGGAAGGCCTGTGCCCAGAGGCGGGTGGCCTCGATGGTCAGGCGTCCGGCGGAGCGGTCGTAGCTCCGCACGAGCAGGTCGCTGGCGCCGTATCGCAGGCCGGTGCCGAGCGCCTTGACGAGCGCCTCCTTGGCGCACCAGAAGCGGA
>CAYPJN010000084.1:0-8472 GCA_964411055.1 uncultured Lentisphaerales bacterium
CACGACGCCACCGACCTCCGCTGGGGTGCACCCGACAACCAGGTGGCCTCCATCGCGCGCCTCAACCGGCTCCTCGCGCACCACCCGGCCTTCGGCTTCGGCGCGACCGTCGAGCTCGTCCAGCGCGGCAGCGGCAACGTCCTGGTGGCGCGGCGCGCCGTGGAGGGCGGCGGGACATCGTTGCTCGTCGTCGCCAACCTCGATGCCGCGCGCGCCCAGACCGCCGAATGGCCCGCGGAGGCGTTCAACGCCTCGCCGGCCTGGGATCTGCTGACGGGCGCGTCCATCGCGCTCCAGCGGCAGCATCACGCCGCGCTAGACCTGCGGCCCGGCGAAGTCATGTGCCTGACGGCCCGGCAGGCCGATCTTGCTTTGTTGGATGCGCCCGCCGACGGCGTTGAGCCCGAGGCCCTGCGGCGGCGCCGCCGCAACCTGCTCGCCCTGCAGGCGCATTACTGGCTGACCCGCGAGGCCGCCCTGCCGGAGGCCATCGAGCCCGATGCGCTTGGCGAGGCCCTGGCCCGCGATCCAGTCGCCTTCTGCGCCGCCTGCAGGGATGCGAACACGCCTCGCGCCGCCGCCGCGCACGGCGCCACGCTGCCTCCCGTCGTGGAGTGGTTGTGGCCACGCGACCTGCGCCGCAACGTCATGCTGCCACCCGGATTCCTGCTGCTCGTCCGCGCCGACGTTCCCTTCCGCGCCACCCTGACCGAGGACGACCGCCCTATCGCCGTCGCCGAGAGCATCCGGCTGGCGGACGGCGCCGCAGCCACGCTCATGTCGGCGCAACCTTCCGGGTGCGGTCCGCAACCCGAACGCCACCTGCGCCTGCACCTGTCGCGTTTCACGGCCGGGAGCGCCGCGCATGACGAGGCGCCGCTCCTGGTCCTAGCTCCAGGCGACGACGCGGTGGTCAACCTGCGACTCGATGGCGCGGCCGTGCGTGCGCGGCACGACTATGCCCTGCTCACGAACGGCCGCGGCGCCATGGCCCAGATCCGCGCCGCATGGGGCACTATTCGCAGTCAGTACGACGCCCTGCTGGCTGTCAATCCCCACCCCGACGTGCCCGACAACCGGCGCGTCTTCTTCACCCGCTGCCGCGCCTGGGTGCGCTACCGCGGCTACTCCCATGCCCTCGACGCGGCTTGCATCGACACCTTCACGGCAAACCCGGGCGGCGCCGCCGCCGTATGGCGCTTCCTGACGCCCGTCGGCATGGGCCGGCGCGTTGCCCTGACCTTCACGGCCACCCTGGTCCAAAACCGCAACCGTCTCGAGTTGCGGTTCTGCCGCGAGGCGCTGGCGGCGGACGACCGCGAGGCACTCGCCGACCACGAGCCTGTCACGCTTATCCTGCGTCCGGACATCGAGTCGCGGGACTTCCACACCAAGACCCAGGCCTTCACCGGTCCCGAGAACCGCTTCCCCGCCGCCGTGGAGGCCGTGCCCGACGGTTTCCGCTTCGCGCCGGCCCCCGGCGAGGCGTACCGCATGGCGATCGGCCCCGGAAGGTTCCACCACGATCCGCACTGGACCTATGCCGTACCGCATCCCGAAGAGGTCGAGCGCGGCCTCGGGCCGCACAGCGACCTCTTCAGCCCCGGTTGGTTTGAGGCCACCCTGACGGTCGGTGGGCAGGCTGTGCTGACCGCGGCCACGGCGGAGGATTTCGCGGCCGCGGCGGATGCGCCGACGCAGGCGCCCGCGCCTGAATGCGCGCCGCGGCTTCCGTTCGAGGAGACACTCCGGCGCGCCCTCGGCACGTTCGTCGTCGCGCGCGACGGACTGCGCACGGTCATCGCCGGCTATCCCTGGTTCCTCGACTGGGGACGTGACACGCTCATCGCCCTGCGCGGACTCAACGCCGCCGGGCGCGGCGCGGAGGCGCTGGAGATTCTGCGCGAGTTCGGGCGGCTCGAGTCGCGCGGCACGCTGCCCAACATGATCCGCGGCGCGGATCACGGCAACCGCGATACTTCCGACGCTCCCCTCTGGTTCATAATCGCCGCGCGCGACCTGATCGGCTCGCTGGGGCGCGCGGCCGTGCTTGATGCCCCCTGCGGCGACCGCCCGCTGCGCGAGGTGCTGCGCTCCATCGTCCGGCACGTGATCGAAGGCACGCCGAACGGCATTCGCGCCGATCCCGCAACGGGGCTGGTCTTCAGCCCACCGCACTTCACCTGGATGGACACCAACCACCCGGCCGCGACGCCGCGCGGCGGTTACCCCGTCGAGATTCAGGCGCTCTGGATCGCCGCGCTGGCGATGCTCCGCGAGCAACTCGGCGACGGGCGCCTGGCCGACATGGAGACGCGCGCCCGCCAGGCATTGCTGCGCCACTACGTCCTGCCCGAAGGCTGGCTGGCCGACAACTTGCGCGCCGCGCCCGGCCAGGGCGCCGCCGACGCCGTGGCCGAGGACGCGCTGCGTCCCAACCAGTTGCTGGCGGTGACGCTGGGCGCCGTCGATCCCGGCACGGCCCTCGCCCGCGCGGTGGTCGGGGCCTGCGCGGAGCTGCTGGTACCCGGGGCGATCCGCAGCCTGGCCGACCGTCCGGTGCGCGTGCCGCAGCCGGTGCACGGGCCGCACGGCCTGCTCAACGATCCCGCCCGCCCTTACTGGGGACACTATCTGGGCGACGAGGACACGCGCCGCAAGCCCGCCTACCACAGCGGCACAGCCTGGGGCTGGTCCTTCCCGCTCTTCTGCGAGGCATGGCTGACCGTATACGGCGACTCCGCCCGCGCGCCCGCCCGCGCCCTGCTGGCCTCGGCGCGGGGGCTGCTGGAGCACGGCTGCATCGGCAACCTGCCCGAGATCGTCGACGGCGATACGCCCCACGCGCAGCGCGGCTGCGGCGCGCAGGCCTGGAGCGTATCCGAACTGCTCCGCGTCTGGCGCCTCTGCCACCTTCCGGCTGGCGCGGGCCTGCGGCGGCTGGTATCATAACCCCCGTTTCCGACTGGCATGGATGACCGCGTGTGTGTCGGGTTTGGCACGCCGCGGGAAGCCGTCGACCGCCGGCATTCCGCCACGGGAACGAGGGTCGCGAAGGATCATGAAAAAGCTGACCGGCGAGGATATCCTCGCCATGCCGCGCGCGAAAGTGCCGGAGATCGAACTGCCCGCCGAAGGGATTTTCTTCGGCTCAGCGTCCTACGGCAGCGACAACAACGCCGGGGCCCTCGGCCTCGGCTACACCGGCCACGCGCACTGCCGCTGGACCGGCAGCCGGCCCTCGCCGTCGGACCAGATCAAGCTGACCGTATCCGAGGGGCTCGGCAACACAATCCAGTTCTGGCAGACTCACGACTATCTCTACCGGCTGGCGGCCGAGGCTAAGGACGCGGGCGTCTACGCCTTGAACATCTACGCGCCGGAAAACCCCGATGTCGCCAAGAAACTCGCCGCGCTTGGCGGCTGGTGGCTGGGGTATGACACCGGGGAGATCTTCCATTGGAGCGAAAAGGACTGCGAGGACATCAAGCACCCGACGCTCAAGGACGTGGCCGACGGCTTCATGCGCCGTGTGCATGAGCATGTCTCGGCACGCCATGCCTCGGGGTGGGGAAATGTCATGTCCACCGGCGCCGATTTCTCCATGGACTACCAAGTGGCGGCCGGCATTGACATACCCTGTACGGAGGACATGCCCTTCCGCAACATGCTGCTGTCCTCCGCGCTCGAGCGCGGCGTGGCCCGCCAGTACGGTCTCGCGCTCTGGGGATCGCACAACGCGCACGAGTGGAACGCGTTCATCCCGTACTCCAATCCGCTCCGCATGCCGCTGCTCTTCGCCGGCTTCCAGTTGAAGTACATGACCGGCGCCAAGATCATCATCAACGAGTCGGGCAACTGGGAGGTGCAGTCGGTCCTCTGCGAGGACTCCCCGCTCCACCAGATGCCGCATGTCGAGGTCGGCGCGCCCGGCATCCACGGCGTCACGAAGGAGGAACAGGCGCCCTACATGGAGGAGGCCCGTAAGAAGGCGCATCTCATAGGGTATGATTCAGAAGTCTGTCGTGGTTATCGCGACGCCATGCGGCAGTTCTGGGACTTCGTCAAGGAGCATCCGACGCCCAAGGGACAGCCGCAAGCGGCCTTCGCGATCGCCAAGGGAAACCTCGACCTGTCGAGCGAGAATGTCAAACCGGCGATCCCCATAGGCGGCGCGCAGCGGATCGCCGAGCAGAACGTCAACTGGTTCCCGGGCGCGCCGGAAGCGTCCTGGAACCTGATCAAGGACGCCATCTTCCCGCGGCCTGACGACGTCCTCGCGCCGAACCGCAACTTCTACCTCGCCGGCACACCCTACGGACTCTGCGATATCGCCTCCTTCGCCTACGACAACATCACCGCCGAGCATCTGCTCGCACACTACAAGGCCGTGATGTTCGCCGGATGGAACACCTGCTCACCGCGGCAGTACCAGACCCTCTGCGATTACGTGCAGGGCGGCGGCCGGTTGGTAATCGCCCTGCCGCATCTGTCGTGCGACATAACGCGCAAGTACCAGACCTTCACGCTGGACGACCTGGTCAACGGAGGCGATTTCTCGGCGCTCTGCGGCATCCGGGTCAAGGGTATGACCCCGCGCATCTGGTGGGCGACGGCGGCAGAACCCGACCGCAGCAAAGTTAACGCCCTCGGGATCCGCTGGCCGCGCCGTTTTGGCATCATGGGCATGAAACTCGGCGACATCGCCTTCACGGAGCCCGCGGAGAACTACGAGTTCCTCGCCGTCGACGACGAGGCGAAGCTCCCCGTCGTCGTCCGCGCCAAGAGCGGCAAGGGCGAGGTCTTCTTCATCAACACCTGGTGCTATCCGTCCGTGGCCAACGCCGACGAAGGCGCCGGTGAGTACATCGGCTCCGACGGGCTGATGACGACGCTCTACAAGTATGTCGCCTCGATCTCGCGGGGCGATGTCTACCCCACGGCCCGCGGCGGCGAGCTGCCCGATGCGGAGTGCAACTACGTGATCTGCTCCTACTTCCCGGAGGACGGGCGCGTATTCCTGAAGAACATCGACTTCCGGAAGCCACACACATTCGACGTGCATCGTTTCGGCAAGGCCGAGACCATAACTCTCGCCCCCGCGGAAATGCGCATTATTTGACCCTTGCGGGCGCGGTTCCACCCGCGCCGCTTTACCGCTGGAGGGCGCGGTTCTACCCGCGCCGCCGTTCTTCACAGCTCCTCACGGGGGAACGAGGGACGTGCATGAGAAGTCGAAGGTGTGGCGGGCATTCCTGCCTGCCCTTGAGCCGCTTGCCGTACCGATCCTCGTCCCGATCCATGTCCTGACAAAGCGGGGAGCGATTACGATTACGATAAAGATTGTGAGGTCGAGGACGAGGACGGTGGGATCCGGTTGACGATTACGGCGACGATTACGGTGGACGGAAAGACGGAGGAGGGAGACAGTGGCGCGGGACGTACCGGACCGCGATGTGCTGCGCCGCCCTGGCCGTTCGGGACGTCCGGCCCCACTCCACCCACACGTGTTCCCGCCTGCCTGGAGCCCGCGGTCTCCGCGGGGTGATGGAGAACATCCCGCCGGGGACGTCGGTCGCCACCCCTTCTCCCCTTCGTGCCCTTCGTGATCTTCGTGATGAATCCCCCCCCGTTTCAGCGTTGAGCGTTGAGCGTTTTCTCGCCAGTGGTCGACAAGGCTCGCGACAAGGTCTGCGACAACGTAATGATCCGGCACATCCAAGGCAGACAAGGCGCATGGCCATCGGCTCCCCCTGCGCCCTTCTCGCACAACCCTTGACCAGCCTAATAAAGAGTGTCCCAACGCCTCGCTTGCGCTGCACATAGGTTCGTTCTATTATACGCCTGTTTTCTGTCAAACCGGAGCGGATTACTTCATGAGCTTTACGATTGTCAGCGGACTTTTCGACCACATGGTGCTGCAGCGCAACCGCGCCAACCGCAGCGAGGCGGCAATCGCCGGGAGAACGTCGGCAAAGGGACCCGTGCTGGCCACGGTGCGCGCTGGCGGACGGAAGCTGAAGGGCTTCGACCGCCGGCGCATCGGGAGCGCCGCGCGCGGCCGCTTCAGCGCCGTGCTCAAGGGTTTGCCCGTCGGCGGTCCCTATGACATCGAGCTGACCGCGGGCGGCGAGAGCCTGCGGGTGGGCGACGTTCTGGTTGGCGACGTCTGGCTGCTGGGCGGCCAGTCGAACATGCAGGGCTGCGGCCTCCTGACGCAGCCGCGCCTGCCTGTGGAAGATGCTGTGCGGGCCTTCTACATGGATGACCGATGGGCACCCGCCGCCGACCCGATCCACAACATGTGGGCCTGCGTCGATCCGGTGCACGTCACCCTCTGCGGCGGCATCCGGCCAGCCAAACCACCGTCCTACTGGGGTGCCTGTCCCGGGCCGGCCTTCGGGCTGGAAATGCGCCGTCAGACGGGGGTTCCGCAGGGTCTCGTCGCCTGCGGACACGGCGGCACCACCATGTCCCAATGGGATCCCGCCAAGCGCAAGCTGGGCGGGGCCAGTCTCTACGGCGCGCTGGTGCGCCGTCTCGTAAAGAATGGCGGACGCGTGGCCGGCGTGCTCTGGTACCAGGGATGCAGCGACGCGAACCCCGCCAACGCGCCGCTCTACACAAAACGCATGCAACGGCTCTGCGCCGCCATGCGGCGCGACTGCCGCGATCCGCGGCTACCGATCGCCATCGTTCAGATCGGCCGGGTGATCGGTTGGGGAGCCGCGAACGCGGCACACTGGAACAGCATCCAGGATCAGCAGCGCCGGCTTCCCGGAGTCGTACGCGACCTGCTGACGGTGCCGGTCGTCGACCTGCCCCTGGACGACAACATCCACATCAGCGGCGAGAGCCAGACCGTGCTCGGCCAACGCCTCGCCGCGGCGATCCAGACACTGCGGAAGGCACCTAAGGCGCTGCCCGCGCCGATCACTCTCGGCAAGATCTCGATCGAGCAAGATCGCGGACGCACGGTGATCGTCGTCGCGTTCAACAACGTGGTCGGCCGTCTCCGTTCCGGCAGCCGTCCCCACGGCTTCGCGATCGCAACGCTGGGGAGCCCCGAGAACCACTACGACATCCGCCTCGACGGCCGCCAGGCCCGGATCTACACGAACCACACCGAGGACGCCCTCTCCGGCGCGGAGCTGCACTTCGGGCACGGCACCAATCCCTACTGCAACATCACGGACGAGGCGGGGCGCTCGCTGCCGGTCTTTGGACCGGTGCCGATCGGCGTGCCGCGGGCGCTCACCCCCTTCATCAAGACGCTGCGCGTGAGCGCGTTCCAGCCCGGTGCAGGAAAGCTCGGCACGCTCCCCTTCCCCACCGCGCACAATAAGCTGGGCTTCCAGACGCGCAGCTTCCCTACCAACTTCTGCGACCTGCATCCCGAGATTGCGGAGCTGCAGGACGACGCGGTGGTCTACTACGCCTGCCGCTTCAACTGCCCGTCGGCCATGCGCCTCGCCCTGCTGCTGGGCTACGACGGTCCGGTCAAGGCCTGGGTCGACGGCCGACAGATCGCCCATGACCCGGACGGCGTCAATCCGGCCACTCCCTCGAAGTGTACCGCCCCCTTCAAGGCCGCCGCCGGAAAGCACGAGCTCGTGGTGGCGCTGGGCACGAACAATAGCGCCGCATGGGGCGTCTTCCTGCGGATCGAGCGACTCGGCATTCCGGCCAGCCGTCTCGCCCGAAATCCGGCGTCGATCGTCATGCCCGAGATCCAGGAATGATTGCATTGCTTAAGGAACCCGCGCGCGCCCTGCCGGTCACGGGCGCGTTCGACGTGGTGGTGGTCGGCGGCGGCATCGGCGGCGTCGCCGCGGCCGTGGCCGCCGCCCGCACTGGCGTCTCCGTCTGCCTGCTGGAGAAGGAGTGCTCGCTCGGCGGCCTAGCCACCGTGGGCAACGTCACCGTCTGGCTGCCGATCTGCGACGGCCGCGGCCGGCAGATTATCGGCGGCATCGGCGAGGAACTGCTGCGGCTCGCGGTGCACGATCTCCGGCAGCCCAACAAGGCGGCGGGCTTCGGCGGCGTGCCGCCCTGCTGGGAACCGGGCGGCGATCCCGGGGCGCGGCGCCAGACCCGTTTCATGTCGCAGTTCAATCCCGCCGCCTACATCCTGGGACTCGAGCGCTGGGTGCTCGATGCCGGCGTCAAGCTGCTGTACGACACCCGCCTCTGCGCCGTCAAACGCGCGCGCGGACGCATCACGCACGTGATCGTCGAGAACAAGAGCGGACGTTCGGCCCTCGCCTGTCGGACGGCCATCGACGCCACGGGCGACGCCGACCTCTGCTTCCTCGCCGGCGAGGAGACCGAATCGCTCGACAGCAACGTGGGAGCCGCCTGGTTCTACTACCTGAAGGACGGAGCGGCGCACCTGCACACCTCCTCGCGGGCCTTCAGCCCCAGCCTGAGGCGCGACGAGCTCCAGAGCCCCGGCTACCGCGGCGACGACGC
>CAYPJN010000085.1:0-8428 GCA_964411055.1 uncultured Lentisphaerales bacterium
TCCGCCCACCCAGCATGCGCCCTCCGCGCGCCCCCCTGTGGCTAGCCGATTACCCCTTTGCCATATAAACCCTCGCCGCAGCCATTATCACGGAGTCTCCAAATACTTTGGCAGCTCGGCGGCGAGGCCGGCGGAACGATCGGACCACGGGGCGTTCTGCTGGAGCTGCTTGATCAGGCTTGTCAGGGCGCACCGCCGCGCGGCCTGCTCCGCGACGTCGTTGTCGAGGGTCTGACGCTCTTTCCGGAGATGTCCGATCCAGATGCGCGCGACCATGTCGGCCGCCGCGTCGCGCGGCGCGAGGTTCCGGGCGTGGAAGAGCGGCACGTCGCGCCGCGCGAGCCGTGCGATCCAGCTTTTGACTTCCGGCGGGCCTTCTTCCGCCAGTGCGCCCAGGCGGTCCGCGCCGGTCTCGTGGCTCTCGATGGCGGCGACGACGATGGCGCGGGCGGGCGCCTCGTCGAGCAGCGCCAGTGGCAGCCAGGCCCGCACGAGCGCCACGGCATCGGTGTCCTCGGAATGTTGCATCAGCAGCGCGCAGAGTTCGAAGGCGGAAGATGGCGGCGGTACGGCGCCGGACGGCGGGCGGCGGACGGCCGCCGCCCGCGCGCCTGTCGCTTGCGTGGGCTTGTCCGGTGCCGCGGGTACACGATCGTCCGCCGCGGGCGGCGGCGCGGAGACGGGCCGCGGTGCGGCGGTTGGCGCCGACTGGCGCCGGCTGATCGCCTGTTCGAGATCCGCCTCGAGCGCGCTGGCGGGCAGTCCGAGACGCGCGGCGGCCTCTTGCAGCAGGTGGCTGCGGAGCACGGCCTTGGGACAGACGGAGAGCATCTCCAGCACCTGCCCCGTGATGCGCGCCACTGCATCGACGGCGGCCGGATCGGCCTCCTGCGCCTGCAGGGTGGCCACCTGGAAGGTGGTGATCGACTCCGCGTGGTCGAGCAGACGCTGGAAGGCCTCGGGACCCTGGTCGCGCAGCAGCGAGTCGGGATCCTGTCCGGCCGGCATGTTGGCCGCGCGCACCGGCAGGCCATGCGACAGCAGTATCTGCCCGGTGCGCAGGGCGGCCTTGCGGCCGGCGGCGTCGCCGTCGTAGACCAGCACGACGCTGTCGGCGTAGCGCTTGAGCAACTGGGCGTGTTCCTCGGTGAAGGCGGTGCCCTGCGCCGCCACCGCCGTGTCGAAGCCGCCGGCGTGGCAGCGGATCACGTCGATCTGCCCCTCGCAGAGGAGCGCCTCGCGGCGGGTGTTGCGCACGATGCTGGCGCGGGCGAGGTCGAGGGCGTAGAGCAGCCGGCCCTTGTGGAAGATGGGGGTCTCGGGACTGTTGACGTACTTGGCGGGACTGGCCTTGGGATCGAGAATGCGCCCGCTGAAGCCCGCAACCCGGCCGGTGGCGTCGCGGATGGGGAACATCAACCGCCCGCGGAAGCGGTCGTAGTAGTCGTCGCCGCGGTCGGCCTCGCGCGGCGGGACGAGCAGCCCGCCATCGACCAGTTGCTCGATATCGTACCCGTGCCGGGCGGCCCACTGTTCAAGCGCGCGCGGGGCGCGGGGCGCGTAGCCGATGCCGAAGCGCTCGGCAGTCTGCACGTCGATCCTGCGCTCGGCGAGGTAGCGGCGCGCCGTCTCGGCCGACGAATGGCCGAGAAGGCAGCGGCGGTAGAAGGCGGCCAGTTCGCCGTGCAGACGGAAGAGGGCGGCGCGGGCGGATGACTCGTAGTCGACGCGCGTGTCGAGCGGGACCATGGCGCGCTCGGCGAGGGTGCGCACGGCATCCATGAAGGTCATGCCGTCGGACTGCATCAGGAACTTGAAGACGTCGCCGTGGGCACCGCAGCCGAAGCAGTGGTAGGTGCGCCGCATCGGGTTGACGTGGAACGACGGCGTCTTCTCCTTGTGGAACGGGCAGCAGGCCTTGTATACCGACCCCGAACGCTTCAACGTGAGCCGCGATCCGATCAGGTCGGCGATGTCGACCCGCTGGCGGATCTCCTCCAGCGTCTGCTCTGTCACGCGTCCGGCCATGGCGGGAATCCTGCGGCTAGGTGGCGCCGCGCGCGCGTCTGGCGGAGGGCTTCGGGGCGGGCTTGCGGGCCGGCGGCCGCTTTTTCCTGCTGGTTCCGGGCTTCTGCTCCTGCTTGCCGGAAGACTTGAGGCGGATGACCGCGTCGGGGCGTAATCCAAGGAACGTCCGCACGACCGGCGTGAAGATCCTCCCGGTGCGCGACGCCTCGCAGACCGTCTTGCGCGTCCGGCTGTTATCGGGCATCAGGCTGAAGAAGGAGAAGAGCAGGAAGAGCGCCATCAGCCCCTGTGCCGCGCCGGCCAGGGCGCCGAAGATTCGGTCGACGGGCTGCTCGACGAGCAGCCGGAAGAAGCGGTGCAGCAACAGACGGAGCACAAGGAAGACCACCAGGCCGGCAATCACGGCAAGCAGATAGTGGAAGATGGCGCCCAGCGTGGCGTGTTGCCTGACGAGGTCGAGTTTGCCGAGGTGGTAGGCGAGGCTCGGATAGAGCCAGTATCCGCCCTGCAGCGCCAGCAGCATGGCGGTGAAGGAGGCAAGCATGCGCGCGAATCCCCGGAAAAGTCCGAGCAGGATGTGCAGGATCAGCAAGGCCAGGCAGGCGAGGTCGATCCAGTCGCCAGCGCCCACGAGGGAACTCAGGCTGTCAAGGCGCGCCAGCATGCATCCGTTTTCCATGCGTGTCTAGGGGCCGAGTTTGCGCAGCCAGGCGCGGAACTTTTCGACTTCGGGCGTCTGGCCAGTAACGATGTCCAGGTAGTGCTGACCGTAGATCAGCGCCTCGGGGAAGCGCTTCTGGGCGGCGCGAACATAGGCCATGAGCTGGAAGCTGGCGGCATGGGACGGCCAGCGCGGTATGGCGAGCGTGGCCAGCAACTGGCCGGCCAGTTCGTACTGGCGTCCGCAATAGGCGGCATGCGCCTGCAGGTAGACCGGCTCGATCTTGCCGGGGGCGAGTTCGCCGGCGCGCTGGAAGGCCTTGGCCGCGTCCGCGAAGCTGCCTGCGCCCGCGCGCGCGTAGCCCAGCCGGATGGCGGCGTCGTAACTCTGGTAGTCCGCCGCCAATGCCCTGGCATACGCGGCCTCGGCCCGCGCCCACTGGCGCGCCGCGTAATGCGCGTCGCCCTCGCGGATGGCCTGCAGGGCCGACGACGAGTTGCGGCGCGCGCCTGCGCCGCGGTCCGCCGTGGTCTGCGGCTGCACGCCGGAGGCCCGCAGGCGCCGCAGCCGCTCGCGGGCGCCGGCGGCATGCGGATCCTCGGCCGGCGCGCGGCGGATGTAGATCTCGAACTGGTCGGTGGCCTCGGAGAAGAGTTGCAGGGTATCCTGGTAGAGGCAGCCCAGGTTATAGTAGGTTGGAGCATAGCCCGGGGCGGCGCGCTCGGCCTGGATGTAGCGCAGGCAGGCCAGGTCGGCGCGCCCGGCGCCCTTCTCGGCGTTGGCCAGCGCGTTGAGGAGGCGCGGACGGTCGCCCTTCTCCGCGCCCGGCAGCAGCGCGCCCAGGCGCGCCGCGGCCGCCTCGAAGTCCTTCAGGTTGACCAGTGTCAGTCCGAGGTGCTCGCCGGAAGCGCGGTGGTGCGGGTCGATGCGCAGCGCGGCCTCGAAGGCCGAGACCGCCGCGTCATAGCGCCCCATGTGGTGGTAGGCGGTGCCCAGGTTGTAGTAGAGCGGCGCCGAGTCGCGGATGCGCCGCGTGGCGCGCGAGAGGGCGCGAGCCGCGGCGGGATAGTCGCCGGCCTCCAGGCGGGCGCGGCCCTTCTCGACGGCGATACGGCTGTCCCGGCCGCAGCCGGGCAGCAAAAGGAGCATCATGCATGCGCTTGCGCACGCCGGCGGGAGAAAACTTGATCTCATGTGGATGTTCATCGGCGATCCGTCAAACAGTATAGAAAGGCGCGGGCGCCTAGCCAATGGCAAACTATGGCACCTGGGGCGCCGCCGTGTCGGGCAAGGCCCGGTGCTGGCGGACATCCTTGAGCAAATAGGTTGAAACGACCCCAGGGGCGATCTCCAGGCGGAGTGCCTCGTCGGTCCGGGAATCGAAGACGCCGCGGTAGGTCCCGGAGGCCGTGGTCACCTCGTAGTTCGGGATGAAGCGGCGCTCAAGCTTGACGTGCATCGTCTGCATATCGCCGCGCTTGACGTCGAAGGTCCGCGTCTGCTCGTGGTAGCCCTGGCGGACGGCCTTGAGCGTGTGCGCCCCCTCGGCGATGTGATCGAGCCTTAAGGGTGCCGAGGCACGCAGTTCCTCCCCCGCGGCGGTGGCGGTCTTGCCGCATTCTTCGCCGTCTAGCAGCAGCGTCACGCCGTCGGGCTCGGTGGTCACCAGCAGACTGCCCGTGTTTCCGCTGAGGCGGAACTCCTCGGTGCGGTTGTCGCCCCTGGCGAGGGTCAGCGTGCGAGCGCCGGGGTCGAAGCCCGGCCGCTCGACGCGTACGCGGTGATCGCCGGGGGTCAGACCGGCAAGCGTCAGGGGCGTTTCGCCCTTGAACTCGTTGTCCAGGTAGACACGCGCCTTGTCCGGCAGCGAGACCACCTGCAGGGTGGCCGTCTGCTCCTCCAGGCGCACGTCGAGCCGCTGCGACTCGCCCTCGGCGAGCTTCATGGTCTGCGTGAATGGCTGGTAGCCCGGCGCGCGGATCTCGACAGACACCTCGCCCGCGGGGATGCGGTCGATGATGCAGGGCGCCGCCGCACGCCGCACCCCATTGACGAGCACGTCGGCGCCCGCCGGCTCGCAGGCAATCTCCAGCGTGGCCGAGTCCGAAGCGAGGTTGACCTGCACATGTCGCGGCACGCGGTCGTCCAGCCGCACCTCGACCTCTTTGTCGCGGAATCCCGGAAGCGACAACCGCATGCGGTAACCGCCCAGCGGTAGCGTGGTGATCAGGGCCGGGGTGCGGCCGTGGTCGGCGCCGTCGATGGTGATCTCCGCCCCGCCGGGCGTGCTGTGCACCAGCAGCAGTCCCGTCAGCGGGAGCAGCGCGACGCGCAAATCCAGCCGCTGTCCGGCGGCGATGGAGACACGGCGGTGCTCGGGGCGGTGCCCCTCGCCACGCACCGTGACGAGGTAGTCGCCCGGCTGGAGTTCGGCCGTCAGAGGGGTGGTGCCGCGCATTCCGCGCTCGATCATCACGTCGCAGCCGGACGGATCGGAGACGACACAAAGGGTGCCGTGCGCCGCCGGCCTGGGCGGCGCGCCGGCGGCGGGAAGCTGCAGGAGCAGCAATGCCAGCGCGAGGCGGCAACGTTTCACGGCTTTCCTTTCGGTTTCAGGCGGTTCTCGACATCCAGCAGCTTGCGCCCGGCCTCTATGTTGCGCGGATCCGAACGGTCGGGAATCAGCTCGCGCAGGATGCGCAGCTCGCGCGCGGCGGCGGACCACTCCTTCAGGTTCAGGGCGCGGTCCGCCAGGAAGCGCTGCTCCTCGTAGCGCCGCTCGAGCTCGTCCTCGGCCTGCGCCAGCAGGCTGACCAGCTCGCCGTGGAAGTCGGGCTTGGGGTCGATCGTCTGCAGGTAGAAGAGCGCCTCCTTGAAGCGCCGGATGGCCTCGGCCGTGTTGCCGTAGGCGATGCCGCGCTCGTCGAACCGGTTGCGCGCGCGGGTGAAGGACTCGGAGGCCAGCGCCACGAGCTTCTCGCGTGAGAACTGGACCGCCCAGATGCCCAGCTCGTTCTTGCCGAAGGTCTCGATCCGCTCGCGCACGGCCTGGAACTCGGCGGGCTCGACGCGGTTCATCACGCGGCAGCGCTTGACGCGGTCGCCGATAATCAGGGTCAGCTCCCATGTGTTGTGCAGCTCGGGCCGGGCGACGCCCTCGTATTCGTCGGCCAGGCTGAAGAACCCGGAATCGTCGAGTTCGCGCGCCAGGTCCAGCACGAGGTTGGTGGCCACCACCGCCTCCTCGCGCACATGGCGGTTTTCAGAGAGGTCGTCTATGGCGATTGCCAGCCGCATTGCGGGACTCAGCGTCATCTCGTAGCGGAAGATGCTGTTGCTGGTGGCCTCGACCTTCTCGTAGTGGATCTCCAGCGGCAGGCGGCGCTGCTCGGGCACGGCCAGCGTCGCCGGCCGGGTCGGCCTCTCGGGCATCCGCATGATGAGGGCCGCGCCCAGCAGCAGCAGGGCGGCGGCTCCGACCGCCCAGAGCAGCGGGCGCAGCGTGGGGGCGCGCGGCGCCGCCTGGCTTCCGTCCCCGCCGAAGCCGAGGTCCACGAAGACCGGCTGGGCGGCGGCGCCGGCTGCGGTCTGCGCCGGAGCGGATCCTCCCGCGTCCGCGGGGCCCTCGACCGCCGCCACCGCGAGGAGCGTGTCGCCGATGTGTATCTGGTCGCCGGGTTTGAGCTTCTGGCATGCCACCGCGGCGCCGTTGACCAGCGTGCCGTTGGCGCTGTCGAGATCCGTCACCTGGAGCTCCCCCGCGGCGGTGAAATCGAGGCGGCAGTGGTGCCGGGAGAGCAGAGGGTCGGCCAGGGCGACGTCGTTCTCGCTGGAGCGGCCCAGGCGGATGCCGGCGGGCGGGACGTTCACGTCGCGGCCCTTGTCGGGGCCCGCGAGGATGGAAAGGCGTGCCGATCGGTTCATGGGTGTGCCTGACTAGTGCTCCAGCACGACGCGCTGCCCGGGCACCGGCGCCAGCGCCTGCCGCGCGCCATGCTCGCCGAGCAACTGCACCATGGCGGCGGTCTGCGCCTCGTCGCCGTGGATCGCGAAGGCCTGGCGCGGCGCCGGCGAACGGATTCCATCGAACCAGCGCATCAGGCCGTGGCGGTCGGCATGCGCGCTCAGGGCGTTGATCGTGTGCACGCGCGCCTCCAGGGGCACCGGCTCGCCGAAAATCCTGACGGTGGGTTCGCGGTCGACGATGCGCCGCCCCAACGTGTGCTCCGCCTGGAAACCTACGATCAGAACGATATTGCGGGGATTCTGGATGTTGTTGCGCAGGTGGTGGACGATCCGCCCGCCCTCGCACATGCCCGAGGCAGAGATGATGACGAAGGGGCCCTTGCGGTCGTTCAGCGCCATACTCTCCTCGACACTGCTGGTGAATTGCAGGCCGGGAAATCGGAACGGATCGTCGCCCGCCTTCAGCATGGCGGCGGCCTTTTGGTTGTAGCACTCCGGATGGCGGGCGTAGATGGCCGTGGCGCGCGTGGCCAACAAACTGTCGACGAAGACCGGCGTGGGCGGAACGCGCCGCTGCTCGGCGAGCTGGTTGAGGAGGAAGAGTATCTGCTGCGTCCGGCCCACGCTGAAGGCTGGAATGATCAGCTTGGCGTGCTGCTGGTGGATGTCCTCGATGAAGCCCTTCAGGCGTCCCATGACGTCCTCCAGCGGCGGGTGGTCGCGGTCGGCGTAGGTGCTCTCGATGACCAGCGTGTCCGCGTCCGCGACGGGGGCGGGGTCGCGGATGATCGGCTGCCCGGCATTGCCGAGGTCGCCGGAGAAGAGCAGGCGGTGCGTCTGGCCGCCGGCGTGGCGCGCTTCAAGCAGCACCGTGGCCGATCCGAGGATGTGGCCCGCGTCGTTCAGCGTGACCGATACGCCGTGGCCGAGGTCCACTGCCCGCCCGAGCGGTTCGGGCCGGAAGGCGCGCAGGATGCGGTCGACGTCCGGCTCCTCGTAGAGCGGCTCGAAGAGGTTTTTACCCTGAGCCCGGCGCCGTTTGTTGACGAACTTCAGGTCCTGGGCCTGCAGAAAGGCCGAGTCGCGGAGCATGATTTCGCAGAGATCCTCCGTCGCGGGTGTGCAGATGACCTTGCCGCGGAAACCCTGGCGCGCCAGGGTCGGGAGGTTGCCGCTGTGGTCGATGTGCGCATGCGAGAGGATCACGGCGTCGAGCTTCGCTGGATCGACCGGCAGGTTGCGGTTGCGCTCGAAGGCCTCCTTGCGGTGCCCCTGGTAGAGACCGCAGTCCAGGAGCAGGCGCAGGCCGTTGGCCTCGACCAGGTGCATGGAGCCCGTCGTAGTGCGCGCCGCGCCGTGAAAGTTGATTGCCAGCATGTAACTCCCCGCCAATTTGCTAATGCAGTCATGAAGATAGCACCATTCCCTCCCGGCGGAAAGGAAAAGATGATGTTCCTGCATGTCTCCGTCAGGCGCCTCAAGGGCAGGCAGGAGTGCCGGGGATATTGCCGGCTGTTTCGACTGGTGCTCGCGGATCTCCGGTTTTGATTGACAAACTGCCTGCCGATCATTCAAGATGCCGCCGTTGGCGCCGGTTTGTCCCGCAGGACAACGGTGTTGATGACAGGAGCACAATGATTCCAAAAGCAGCCGTATTCGCAGGCCAGGGCGCCCAGTTTGTCGGAATGGGCAAGGATCTGGCGGCAGATAGCGACATTGCCCGCTGGTTCGACCGCGCCAACGCGGTGCTGGACTTCGACCTGAAGCAGGTGT
>CAYPJN010000086.1:0-8413 GCA_964411055.1 uncultured Lentisphaerales bacterium
GTCTCAGCGCGCGCCCGGTGCGCGTCCCGTGCTTTCCACCCCGGCGGGGCAGATCGCCGCCTTGATGGCCTTGCCGGCGGCGGCGTCGGCGAGGGCGGTGTTGACGGCGTCGATCGGATAGCAGGCCAGGGCCGACCGGAAGAGGGGCTGGAGATCGGGATTGGCCTCCAGGAAGTCCAGGTAGGTGCCGATGTCGGCGAGCTGGTACTGGGCCGAGCCGATGATCTGGAGCGCCTTGAAGGTGACCGTCTGGGGCGCGAGGGCGATGGTCCCGCGGTTGGAATACTGCCCCGGCACGAGGTAGCGGCCGCGCGTGCGCACCAGGGCGAGCCCCTCGGCGAAGGCTTGGGGATTGCCGCTGGTCTCGACGACGACATCGGCCCCGTCGCCGCGTCCGAGCCGCCGCGCCAGGTCGGCGACCGCCTCCCGCGCCGCCTCGGGGGTAATGGCGCGGTAGTCGAGAAAGGCGTCGGGCCCGAGCGCGCGCATCAGGGCGAGGCGCGCCGGGTTGGCGCCCGAGCCGATGACGGCGACGGCCGCGCCGTGGCGCTTGGCCCAGGCGAGCGCGAAGAGGCCGAGGGCGCCGTTGCCCTGGATGACAACCAGCTCGCCCGGCTCGAGTCCGCCGCCGTAGGCGAAGGCGCGGATGATCGTCGGGCCGCCGCAGGGGAAGGCCGCCGCGGCGGCCGGGTCGACGCCGTCGGGGATCTTCACGAGGTTGGCCACCGGCGAATAGAGAAACTCGCCCAGGCCGCCGTGGAAGAAGGGCGGCTGGTCAGCCGGCTTGACGTAGGTCACGCCGAAGGCCAGGCAGCTCGCGGTCTCGCCGCGCCGGCAGTTGAAGCATGTGCCGCAGGGAACCGCGACGCAGGCGATGACCGCGTCGCCGCAGGCCAGGGACGCGCCGAGGCCGTCCGACGCGGGCCGCGAGCCGAGCGCCTCGACCGTGCCGCTGAACTCGTGGCCGATGACCAGCGGCATGGCGGGCATCGCCAGGCAGCCCTCGTGGATGTGCACGTCGGTGCCGCAGATGCCGCTGAAGGCGAGGCGCAGCAGCGCCTCGCCCGCGCCCGGCGCCGCCACCTCGCGCGAGACGATTTCCAGTGGTTTTCCCGGGCCGGTGAAGACGGCAAGACGTCCGGTGAGTGGTTTCATGGGATAAAAGGTCAGAGTCGAGCGGGCGTCCAGCAGAGGCCGAGGGTGGCGATGGCGATGTCCGACTTGCGCGGGCGGACCGCGCGCTTCTGTATCTCCAGCGCGTCCGGCGCGACCGGCTCTCTCAGGGCGGCGACCTCGGCGTCGAACCGCGCCTGCAGCGCCTCGAGCCGCTCCTGCAGCACAACCTCGTTCTCCGTGGCGCGGGCGACGTCGGCCTGCTCCTTGCCAATGCGGCTGGCGCTGCGCGCCGCCGTCGTGGCGCGGCCGACGCTGCCCGCGCTGCGCATACCGCGGCCGAACAGGGCGCCGAGCACGGTGGCGCCGATCGAGAGCGCGGTGTTCAGCTTCTGTTGCCCGGCCTGCGCCTTCTCGCGCGCGACGCGCTCCGACGCGCGCCGGAGCTGGTCGGTGAGCGTCTGCAGCTTCGGGGCGTACTTCGCCTTGAGCTTCGCGACTTCGGTATCGCGTGCCTCGCGCAGCCGCCCGCTGACGCGCACGCGGAAGTCGCCCTCGGTCTCGCCGGGCGCGGAGGCGAGCTTCAGTTCGGGATAGGTCATCAGATCGAGTGTGGCCGTCTGGTAGATGACCGTCTCCAGCTCGCGCGACCAGGCGTCGTAGCTTTTGGGATTCAGGGCGGCGGCGGGCGGTTCCGCGAACGACGCGGCGGCGGCAGGCTCGCGGTCGAGCTCGGCTGAGATGTCGTCTGCTACGGCAGACTGCTCCCAGTCCGCGCCGGCCAGGGGCGCGAAGGGGGCCAGGTAGGCGCGGGTGGTCCAGGTGTCGAGCGACGCCTTGGCGTCGACGAAGTGCAGCTTGGCGACACCGAGGACGCGCGGCTGGTAGGCGACCGTGCCCGCCGGGTTGGCGGGACGGCAGTAGAAGACGGGCACGCCGGGCGGCAGCGCGGGGCGCGCCGCGGCGGGGGCTGGCACGGGCGACGTCGCCGCGACGGAGGCGGTCGCTGTGGCTGCGGCCGCGGGGGCTGGCGCGGCGCTGGCGGCCACGGGGGCGCGCGTGAAGCCGGCGAGCTGAGGCAGGGTCATCGGCCCGCGCAGGTAGCTCATGGCCCAGCGCGTCTGGAAGAGGGCGGGCTCGTCCTCGTGGACATTGCGCATCAGGAAGACGCGGTTGCCGAGCCCAGCCAGGAGCTGCTCGGTTCGCGCGCGGTCGAAACCAGCGCCGGAACTGGCGGCGGCACCCTCGAGTCCCTCGATGACGCGCATCTTGTCGCGCTCGGTCTGCAGGCGCCCGATGAACCAGGTGCCGCAGTTGGCGATGCCCTTGTAGTCGAGGTCAACGGGGTTCTGGGAGGAGAGCACCACGCCGAGGCCGAAGGCGCGCGCCTGCTTGAGCAGGGTGAGCATCGGGGTCTTGGAGGGGGGATTGGCGGTCGGCGGGAAGAAGCCGAAGATCTCGTCCATGTAGAGCAGCGCCCGCAGGCTGCCGGTGCCCGGCTGGGCGCGCATCCAGGCGATGACCTCGTTGAGCAGGATCGTCACGAAGAACATGCGCTCGGCGTCGGTCAGGTGGGCGAGGTAGAGGATCGAGATGCGCGGCTTGCCCGCGGGGGTGTGGAGCAGGCGGCGGATGTCGATCGGCTCGCCCTCCATCCAGGCGGCGAAACCCGGCGAGGCTATCAGGTTGTTGAGGGCCATGGCGAGCCCCAGGCGCTCGCGGGACGGATAGAAGGTCTCGATGTCGAATACGCCGACCTTCTCGAAGGGCGGCTGCTGCACCTCGTGGATGATGGCGGCGATGTCAAGGCTGCGCCCCTCGCGCCAGGCGCGGTCGAGGATGTTGGAGAGCAGGATGTGGTCGCGGCTCTGCACGGGGTCGGCGTCGCGCCCCAGCAGGCCGAGCAGGCCGGAGACGGCCGAGAGGATGCGGTCGCGCAGCGCGGAGGGATCCTGGGCGAGGGCCGGCGAGGGGGCGGCGAAGGAGCGCAGCACCTGCAGCGGGCGGCCGGAGGCGTTGCCGGGTGTGTAGACGGCGATCTCGGCCGCCGCCTGCAGGCGCCGGATGCGCTCGCCGTCCTGGCCCCACTGGGCGAGGCCCTGGCGCCACTGGTCGGCCGTGGCGGCGGCGAAGGCGTCGGGCGTCTGACCCTTGCGCAGGGCCTCGGCCTCGTCGACCCAGGGACGGAAGTCGGCGGGCCGCAGGTCGGGAAACTGCAGCAGGAGGTTGCCGAGGTCGCCCTTGGGGTCGATCAGGATGGCGGGGATGCCGTCGATGGCGGCCTCCTCGAGCAGGGCCGTCGCCAGACCCGTCTTGCCGCTGCCGGTCATGCCGAGCATCAGGGCGTGCGTCGTCAGGTCCTTGGCGTCGTAGAGCAGGAGGTTATCCGACGCGTCGCCGGACGACGGATCCAGCGTCTTGCCCAGATAGAATGCGCCCAGCTTTTCGAAGTCCTGCATGGCTGCTCCCCGCGGTTGACGACCGAACCGTGTTCAAAAGATAGCACAGCGGCCGGTGCCGCGGCAAGCCGGCCCGGAGCAGCATTTCTCAATATGGGGGGCGTCTCATCGGGATCGCTATCGGAATCGCCGGAATAAATGAGAAATCGATTTCGATCCCGATAGCGATTCCGATCCCTTGAACCATATCGCGGCGTCAAATTGAGAAATGCTGCTGGACGCATCCACCCTCGACAATCCACCGGAGGATTGGCACAATTGAAATGCCCATGTATCTCGATTTCTTCAAGCTGCAGGAGTACCCGTTCAGCATAACGCCGGATCCGAAGTTCCTCTACCTGGCGGCGAATCACCGGGCGGCCTTCGACCACCTGCGCTACGGGATCACCCATCGACGCGGCTTCATCGCGCTCACCGGCGAGGTCGGCTGCGGCAAGTCCACGCTCTGCCGCGCCGTGCTGGAAGATCTCGGCGGCCAGATCAGGTCGGCGCTGATCCTCAATCCCTGTCTCAACGGACTGCAGCTTCTGCGCGCCATCCTGTCGGATCTCGGACTGCGTTCCCCGCGTCAGGACCGGCTTTCGCTGCTGCAGACGCTCAATAACTTCCTGATGGAGCAGGCCGCGGACGACGTCATCGTGGCGCTGATCATCGACGAGGCACAAAACCTGCCCAAGCGGACGATCGAGGAGGTGCGGCTGCTCTCGAACCTCGAGACGGCGCAGCAGAAACTGATCCAGATCGTGCTCTCAGGCCAGCCGGAGCTCCAGGAGCGGCTCGATGATCCCTCCCTGCGCCAGCTGCGCCAGCGGATCACGGTGCGCTACCACATTCCGCCGCTGGCGGCGGAGGAGATCGGCGGCTACATCGCCCACCGGCTGCGCACGGCCGGCGCCGCCGAGGATATCCGGTTCACGGACGGAGCGGTGGCGCGCGTGGCGCGCTATTCGCATGGCGTGCCGCGGCTGATCAACGCACTGTGCGACTACGCGATGATGGCCGCGTTTGCCGCCGCCACCCGTACGGTCGCGGAAGAGTGCGTCGTCCGCGCCGAGGCCCAGTTGGAGGGTCGTCCGGAATGAGCCTGCTTGAAGACGCACTGCGCCGGCAGGAGGAGTACGCCCGCCGGACGGGGAGTTCCCCGGCGCCCTCCCGCCCGTCGGCGCCGTCGCGCATGCCCGCCGTGCCGCCGACCGGCGCAACAGAGTCCACACAGCCGCGTGTTGTGCGCGCAGGGACGCCGTCGGATGTGCCCGTGATGGCGCGCGCCGTGGCGGTGGCGGTGCCTCTGCTGATCCTGCTGCTCTTCGCCGGCGGGGCCTGGCTGCTGCTGAGGAGCGACCGTGCGGGCAACGCGGCGCCCGCGGCTACCGTGGCGCACGCGGCGCCGGTGGATCCCGTGGCACCCGCAGTACCCGTGGCGCCCACGGCGCCCGCGGCTCCCGTGGCATCCGCGGCTCCCGTGGCATCCGCGGTACCCGTGGCGCCCGCGGCTCCCGTGGCACCCGCGGTACCTGTGGCGCCCACGGCGCCCGCGGCTCCCGTGGCGCCCGCGGCTCCCGTGGCACCCGCGGTACCTGTGGCGCCCACGGCGCCCGCGGCTCCCGCGGCGCCAGATCCCTGGCCGTTGGTCACGGTCAAGGGCATCGCCCATGGACGGGAAAATCTGGTCATGCTGGACACGGGGGAGATGCTGGCGGACGGGGAGCTCAGCCGTTGCGGCATCCGCGTGGCCCGCATCGATCTTGGCCGCGCCTGGCTCGCGTGGCGTGGCGTGACCAACGTGCTGCGCAAGGGCGAATCCACGGCGAAGCCCGTGCCGGAATAGGGCTGTATCGCGATGTTGATGCTGCAGGCAGTATGGCTGGAAGATCGCCTCCAGATCTGGGGCGAGGCCGCCCCCTGCTTGTCGTACGGCGGCGCCGACTCCACGCTGGAGTTCGCGCGCACCGCCAACCACCGCGGCGAACTGCGCACCTTCCGTGTGTCGCCGTTCGATGCCGGGGCGTCCCTGCTGGGCAAGGTTGTCGAGGCGCTGGCCGAGAGCCGCGCGGAGGCGCGGCAGCGCCATGTACGTCCCGCCGTGGCCTGGTTGCCGAGCCACCGCGGCGCGCCCTTGCCGGCGCACCCGGGCTTCCTGCCGTCCGACTGGCCGCTGCCGCGCCCGGACGAGCCGCCGCCCGCGCCGGCGCCATGGCGCGTGAGCCTGCTTCCCTTGAGCTGGTCCGAACAGTGCGCCCTGCTCAGCGCCTGTTCCAATGGCCCGGTGCTGGGACGCCGCCTGCATGTCGGGCGCTCGCTGATCGTCTGGAGCCGGCTCTGGCGCTATGCCGGCGCGCTCGTCGCCCGCCAGTCCTACCTGCCGCATCTCGACGAGGCCGGCGGCGGGGTCTTCGAGAGCCGCTGGCGTCCGGTGCTCGACAGCGACGACCGGCGGCGGCTGCTGGCGTTCGCGGCGGAGTTGCCGCCCGCCGCCGCCTGCCTCTCGCTGACGGGCGGCGAGCCCGCGGCCCTGCGCTCGCGCGCGGCGCGCGCGGCGCTGGCGCGCGACTTCCTCGATCAGGCGGTCGACCGCCTCGTGCGCAGCGCTGTGACGACGCCGCTAACGCGCGCGCAGGCGCTCAAAGGGCGCCATTCGGGCGCGCACGCGGCCTGGCTGGCATCGCTGCGCGGCGACGGCCGCCGCGTCCGGTGGGAGCCGGCCGGCGACCTCCGCCAGCTTGCGGAGGCCCTTGCGGCCTGGCGGCGGCCGCTCGTCATGGGAACCGCCGCCGACCGCCGCCTGGTCTTCCATCTCGACGAGCCCGCGCGCCCGGAGGCGGCCAGGGCGCGATGGATGCTGACGGCCTCCGTGCGGCAAGCGGGGGTGCCGGAGGCCTGGTCCGTCTGGAGGCTCGACGAGGCGCCGCCGCTAGACCGCGAGTTCGGGCTCACGGCCCTGGGGCAGGCCATCACGCTCTGTCCCGTGCTGCGCGCGCGCGCGCCGGTGGCCACGGCGCAGGGTGTGCCGCTCGACACCGGCGAAGCCTACAACTTTCTCTCGCACGACATCGCCGTGCTCCGCGCGGCGGGCTTCGAGGTGCAGGCACCGGCGTGGTGGAAGGACCAGGCGGAAACGAATCCTCTGCGCCTGCGCGCGCTGCTCGACGAGGCTTTCAACGATCCCGCCAGCTTCGCGCGGCTCGGCCTCGACCAGCTCGCCGAGGTCAACTGGACACTGGTGCTGGGCGACCACGCCATTACGCCTGCGCAGCTCAAGAGCCTGGCCGCCGCGGACGCGCCGCTGATCCGCTGGAAGGGGCGCTGGATGGCCATCGACCGGGCCGCCGCGGCCGCCGCCATCCGCCAGCTCAAGGAGCGCCAGGGCCGTCGCGTGACCATGCGCGAGCTGCTCAAGTTGGCCGTCGCCGGAGGCACGGAAGACGGCGTGCGCATCGACACCGGCAACTTCGGCACGCGGGGTGCCACCGGCGAGCTCATGCGCCGCCTGCGCGGCGAGGAGTCGATCGAGCCGCTGCCCGCGCCGCCCGCGTTCCGCGGCGCGTTGCGGCCCTACCAGCAGCGCGGCCTCGCCTGGCTCGCCTGGCTCCGGCAGTGGGGACTGGGAGCCTGCCTCGCCGACGACATGGGCCTCGGCAAGACGATCCAGGCGCTGGCGCTCTTCCTGCACGCGCGCGTCCCCGGCTCCGGCCGCCCTGTGCTCCTCGTCTGTCCGCTCTCGCTCATCGCCAACTGGATGTACGAGGCGGCGCGCTTCGCGCCGGATTTGGCCGTGCTGACGCACTACGGTGCCGGCCGCGCCCCCGGCAGGCTGCTGCTGGAGGCGGCATCGCGGCACGATGTCGTCGTGACCAGCTACACGCTGCTCTGCCGGGACTTCGCGGCCCTCAGCCGCATACACTGGTCGATGGTCGTGCTCGACGAGGCCCAGAACATCAAGAACCCCGCCACGCTGCAGTCGCGCGCGGCGCGCGCACTGACGGCCGACTTCCGCCTGGCCCTCACGGGAACGCCGGTCGAAAACCAGGTCGGGGATCTCTGGGCGCTGATGGACTTCATCAATCCCGGCCTGCTGGGCACGCACGCGCTCTTCAACAAACGCTTCCAGCGCCCGATACGCACAGGCATCGACACCGGCGCGCGCGCCACGCTGAGGGAGATCGCCGCGCCCTTCGTGCTGCGGCGGCTGAAGAGCGACCCCGGGATCATCGCCGACCTTCCCGAGCGGGTGGAGAACAAGGTCTTCTGCAGCCTGACGCCCGAGCAGGCCGCGCTCTATGCCGCCGAGCTGCGGCGTCTGGACGCGGGACTGGCGGCGGCGGTGGAGGGGCTGGCGCGGCGCGGCCTTGTGCTGGCCACCCTGACGCGCCTCAAGCAGATCTGCAACCACCCGGAGCACTACCAGACGGGCGTCGAGGGCGTGGCTGGACGCGGCGACGGGGATGAGGAGGCGGACGAGGCAGCGCCGCGGCCGGCGCCCGATGCGGCGCGTTCCGGCAAGCTGGCGCGCTTCGCCGCGCTCGTGGAGGAGGTCGTCGGCAACGGCGAGTGCGCGCTGGTCTTCACGCAGTACGCGGTGATGGGCGCGCTGCTGCAGAATCATCTGCGCGAGCTGCTGGGCTGCGAGATCCCCTTCCTGCACGGCGGAGTGCGCCGCGAGGCCCGCGCCGCGATGATCGCCCGCTTCCAGTCCGGCGAGGGCCCGCCGGTCTTCATCCTCTCGCTCAAGGCCGGCGGCACGGGCCTCAACCTGACGCGCGCCAACCATGTCTTCCACTACGACCGATGGTGGAACCCCGCCGTCGAGAACCAGGCGACCGACCGCGTCCACCGCATCGGGC
>CAYPJN010000087.1:0-2959 GCA_964411055.1 uncultured Lentisphaerales bacterium
CATGCGCTCCAACGGCATTGACGAGGCACGCATCACCGGAAACGCCCCGGACCGCGAGAAGTTCCAGGCCTTCGCCGAAACCATGCCCTACCTGCTGCGCAACCCGCTCTTCGACTGGGCGCAGCTCGAGCTGGCGCGCTACTTCGGCATCACCAGGCTGCTCTCGCCGGCGACCGCCGACGAGATCTGGGAAGAGACCCGTGTCAAGCTGGCCACTCCCGGTTTCTCGGCGCGTGGCTTCATGGAGCGCAGCCGCGTGGAGGTGGTCTGCACCACCGACGACCCCGCGGACACGCTTGAACACCATGCCGCCGTGCGCGCCAGCGGATTCCAGGTCCGCATGTTGCCATCATGGCGCCCGGACAAGGCTTTGGCGATCGACCGCCCCGCGTTCTGGAACGCCTGGCTCGGGAAGCTCGAGGCGGCCGCGGGCGTGGCTGTCGACTCCTATGGCGCCCTGCTGCGGGCGCTTGAAATCCGCCATGCGGTGTTTCATGCGGCGGGCTGCCGCCTCTCCGACTATGGCATTGAAACCGTACCCGATACCGCGCCGTGCGACGCGCAACGTCTGGCCGCGATCTTCGACAAGGCGCGTTGCGGCGGCGCCGTCACCCCGGAGGAGGCCGCGCAGTTCCGCTTCGAGATGCTGGCGGCCTGCGGCGCGATGGATGCCGCCTCCGACTGGACCTGGCAAATCCACTATGGCGCCCTGCGCAACACCAATACGCGCATCCACGACACGCTGGGGCCGGACGCCGGCTGCGACAGCATCGGCGACTTCGCCGTGGCGCGCGCCATGGCGCGTCTCTTCGACCGCCTCGACCGCGACGACGCCCTGCCGCGGACCATCGTATACACGCTCAATCCGCGCGACAACGAGCTGCTCGGCACGATGATCGGCAACTTCCAGCGCGGCCCGACACCCGGCAAGCTGCAGTTCGGCAGCGCCTGGTGGTTCAACGACCATAAGGACGGCATGCGCCGCCAACTGGAGGCCCTGTCGCAACTGGGCCTGCTGAGCCGCTTTGTCGGCATGCTCACCGACAGCCGCTCGTTCACCAGCTACACGCGGCACGAGTATTTCCGCCGCCTCCTGTGCAACATGCTGGGCGAGGAGATCGAGCGCGGCGAGCTGCCGGACGACCTGCCCCTGCTGGGACGCATGGTGCAGGATATCGCCTACCGCAACGCCGCGGGCTACTTCCGGTTCTAGGCGCCCGCGACGATGCAGGTCGGACGGTGCACGGGGTAGGTCCCCGGTTGGCGCGCGAGCGCGCCGCTGGCGGGATCGAAGGCGTAGCAGGCCACCTCGTCCGAGAGCTTGTGGCCGACGATCACGAAGCGGCTGCCCGGCAGCAGTTCGAAATCGCGCGGGAACCGGCCGGTCAGCGGCGAGATGGCCATGCGCTCCAGCCGTCCGCTATCCGGGTCGACGGCAAAGGTGGCGATGCTGTCGTAGCCGCGGTTCGACGTGAAGAGGAAGCGCCCGTCCTCCGAGAGCTTCAGCGCGGCGGCCTTGCTCTCGCCGGCGAAGCCGTCGGGCAGGGCGCTCAGCGTCTGGAGCGCCGTGAAGGCGTCGCCCGTGTAGCGCAGCGCGACGACGGTGCTGTCGAGCTCGTTCAGCAGGAAGGCCAGCCGGCCGTTCGGGTGGAAACGCAGGTGTCGCGGCCCCGCGCAGGGGGCGGCGTGGAAGATGCGCGCCGGGTCGGCCCGCCAGGGCCGGCCGGGATCCGCGGCGTCGTAGAGCCGCACCTGGTCGAGGCCGAGATCGCAGACATAGATCCAGCAGCCGTCGGGCGTGAACTGCGCGAAGTGGGCATGGGCGCGTTCCTGGCGCGCGGGATTCGGCCCGTGGCCTTCGTGCTGGACGGTGGTGAGCGAGTCGGCGACGAGCGCGCCCCCGGCGTCGAGGTTCACGCGTCCGGCATGCCCCAGGGCGTACTCGGCGAAGACCAGCGACCTTTCGTCCGGCGCGAGCGAGATGTGGCATGGCACCGTGCCCGGCGTCGGGCAGAGGTTCAGCAGCGACAAACGGGTGCCCGCGACGGCATAGGCCGCGACGGCGCCGGCCGTCTCGCGGGGGGCGCCCGGATTTCGGCTGCAGACCGTGTAGAGGCGGGTGCGCGCGCGGTTCAGCGCCAGGTAGGTCGGATTCTCGATGCCGTGCTGCACGCCGAGCGGGCGCAGGGCGCCCGTTTCGGAATCGCATTCCAGCGCATGGATGCCCGCGAGGCTCTCGTCCGTGTAGGTGCCAATCCAGATCGTCTGTTTCATGGCGTGAGCTTAGCCTGCGGAGCGGGCACCGTCAACTTACAACCTTGAATTGGATATACCCCATTTTTCGATTCGACGTTCTGGACAAAAGCGACCTCGACGCGGCAGCGAGTCCATGATTCGTCTGCATGCACGGTCAGGGTGTTTCCGGTCAATTCGGCCGGAATGCCGTTTACGGAAACCGCGGCGATGGGCTTGAGAGAGAAGAGCTGAACCTTTGTGGTTCCGAAGCCCTGAAGCTCAAAGAGCGCTCCGCTTTCGGAAACGGTCAGCCCGTCCGCAACCGCAGAGGGCACTTCGAAGCTCACCGCAAAGTCCTGCGCCGTCAGCACATGATTCATGCGGCTTTCGCGCACACGCAGCGGCATGTTCAAATGTCCGATGTTCAGCGTTACGCGCTTGACGTTTTCCCGGCTGGTCCAGTCGGTATTCAGCAGCACGATGCGCTCAAAGGAGCCGCAGTCGTAGCGGTGATATTCGACCTCGCCGGTGGCGTCGGCCAGGCAGACATCGCAGTTTTGCTCCTCCGCGGCCCTCAGGCAGATCGCTCTGCGCAGCGAATCCAGCGCATCGTGGCCCCAGTATTCGCCAAGGGTGAGCATCCAGACCTTGCCGTCTCCGATCCGGTTTTCCACCAGCACCGGCCTTCCGTGTTCCCAGGTCAGATTGGGATTGAGAGCCCCCA
>CAYPJN010000087.1:2969-8398 GCA_964411055.1 uncultured Lentisphaerales bacterium
ACCAGCACCGGCCTTCCGTCCTGATCGACGGCCAGAGCTTCGCCGCCGGACAGTTCGGTGTAAAGACCCGGTACGCCGGGGTCGGTATAGAGTTCCTCGTCCACAAAGCGGACGGTATTGACGACGCCCTCCGGACTGCCGACCTTCACACCGGCCAGCGCGCTCAGATCGCCGCCGTGAATGAAGGCAAAGTCCTTCTTTTCGGTCAGGAATGAACGTGTGACGTGTTCGGTGCACTGTGCGGCGCACAGCACCAGATGGCCGCCGCCCCGGACATATTCGATGAGCCGGTCGTAGATTTCGGGGGTCATGGTGTTCCAGCCGGGCAGGAAGAGGGTCTTGTAGGCGGCCAGCTTTTCGACGTCTGCAGTGACGGGTACCAGATCGACCTGTCCCTTGGGCGTGCCCGAATAGAAGATGCGGATATCATCCACATTCTGGGGGACAGGGTTCAGATGTGCGCCGGGCAGGAAGCAGTCGATCAGCTTCCAGCCGCTCTCGGGGGTATCGAAATCCCAGCCCTCGGATTCCGGGCCGAATTTGCCCCAGAACTTCGGACGTTCGATGTACGGTCCTGCGACGCAGCCGCCTATCAGCAGGTCATAATTGCCGTGTAAGAAACCGGTATGAACGATCTCCCGTCCCAGTTCGATGGCGTTCCCGTAATGATACAGGCTCTGGTAGATGCGGCGGTAGGCCGTGGGAAGCTCTTCCGAATAGGCGTAGGCGGTATCGTGATTGTAGCGGAAAGCGACCTCTTCATCATAGATGATGCGGGCGCCGAACAACCAGCTTTCAGCGGTGACGATGAACAGACGACGGACATTGTCCTCGTCCAGCGGAATCTTTTGCACATGGTTGGCGACGTGAACGCCCCACAGCTTTTTGTCAAACGCCTTTGCCGCGCCGCGTGCACCGCTGAGCATCAGCGAGCAATGCGCACCGGGGATTTCGGTAATGACGGTCTCCACGCCCGCTTCATAGTCCATGTGCTGCAGCGGCACCGCCTGCCCCACCATGCGGGCATTCATGCGCTTAAGATAGGTTTCCTTGCATTCGGGCAGTGTGCGTTTGCCACGGATATCCATAGGGTCGGGCGTGCCCCAGCCGTATGCCAGATTGCTTATTTCATGGGCATGCCCGCCGAGGAAGCGCTCGCCCAGCAGCGCTTCGTAGCGCCGGATCGCTCCGTCAGGCACGCCGCATGCGCCGCACAGGAAATCGTATTTCACGACTTTCTGGCACCAGCGCGCCATTTGTTCTTCGGTGCCGACGCCGCCCCGTTCGCGGAAGAGCACGTAATCGCCTAGCTGTTCGTCGTGCAGGATGTCGATCAGCGCATCCACCTCGCCATTTTCGGGGGTGAGCATGTCGCTTTCCAGGCCGATGTGAAGGCTGCGCTTTTCCGGGACAGGCGGCATGGAAGGAACTCGTCCGGCCAGCGAGGAACGCCCGGTTCCAACAAAGATTCGATGCAGTAGCAGCGATTTCGTGCCGCTGAGGTAAGATATCGTTATGCGGTTGTCCTCCGCCGTCAGCTCGTTGTAGGGAACGTCGAGGTAAATGTCCTCCATCTTGGGCATGCCTGCCCGATTGGTGAAGAGCCATGAGATGTTTTTCGTAAAACCGCCCACGGAAACGGCGAAGTCGATTCTTTCCGCGGCCTGGCGCGGGATATAGCCCAGCATGCACAAAAGCTGTACGCGCACGGGGCAGAAACCATCGGCTGCGGGCCGAAAATTGCGGATCGGGAACTGTGCGCTGACGCTTGTCAAGGGCTTGATTTCGGCACCGTATGCGGAATGATAATAATTCTTTGGTGCAGCTTCAAAATCATCCGGCATGACGAGATAACCGGAAAGACCGGACTCGTCCAGTGTACGCAGATGATGCTCTCGGGAGAGACGCTTTCGCGCATCCTTCCCCAGGAACACGTTGACCAAGTTTCCGGCGAACTTGTTGCCGACACGATAACGGAGGTAATCACGGCGAAGCAGCTCGCCCAGACGGAACCGTACCTTCACGGGTGTCATGTCGAGGTTAATGATCGTCTCCTCGTCACCCTCCAATTCGAAACGAAGCCCCTCCATGGAGCCCGGATCTCCGGGAGTGACGTCCGATTTCCAGCTCATTGCGCTGCCGACCGTGCGGAGCGCACCCGGCCATGCGGCGTTGTAGATGGGCGAAATGACCTCATGTGCCTGCGACCAGACGATAAATTTGTAGTTCAGGCGATCCAGATAGTTGACGGTGCCGCCCTGTACGTTCAGGGCACCGTCCCACATAATTTTCGGCGTACTGAACGGATGATAGGTGCAGGATCTTCCCCATGTGACACTAATGGTATAGGTTTTCATGACAATCCTGTCCCTTTCAGGCGTGCTGTCCGTTTTCCTGTTCCGTGCCGCAATTCCGTCGCGGGTTGAAAAATCAATATAGCCGCATGCCCATGCCATTGCCAGTCCGCATTGGCAACCGTTCGTTCTTGACGCGCCGGAAGGGCTTCAGGCAAACTTGCCGTCCATGTTGACCGCCGACTACGACTACCACCTGCCGCCCGAGTTGATCGCGCAGCATCCGCCGGCCGATCGCGCCGCGGCGCGGATGCTGGTGCTCGATCGCCGCGACGGCTCACTGCGGCACGGCGGTTTCGCCGACCTGCCGACCTATCTGCGCGCCGGCGACCTGGTTGTAGTCAACGACACGCGTGTCTTCCCCGCGCGCCTTAAAGGGTGCTGGGCCGACACC
The DNA here is from genome assembly GCA_964411055.1 of uncultured Lentisphaerales bacterium. GTDB lineage: Bacteria > Verrucomicrobiota > Kiritimatiellia > RFP12 > JAAYLN01 > JAAYLN01. Next base: position 5,718 of record CAYPJN010000087.1, read on the forward strand.
GGCGGCAAGGTCGAGCTGTTGCTGCTGGAGCAGCTTGAGCCACCGACCGCCGCGCCGGGCGCGGCTGAAGCCGGCGAGATGCTTTGGGAGGCGCTCTGCGGCAGCGGACGGCGCACGCGCCCGGGGCTGCTGGCCGCCATGGGCGGGGGCGCGATCACGGCCGAGATCGAGGGTCCCGGGGCGGGCGAGGGCACGGTGCGGGTGCGGCTCTCCGGGCGCGCTCCGCTCTGGGGACTGCTGGAACAGCACGGGCGGACGCCGCTGCCGCCGTACATCGCGCGCCCCGATGATCCCGCGGCCGCGCAGCGGTCCGAGGATCTGGCGCGCTACCAGACGGTCTACGCGCGTGAGACGGGCGCCGTGGCCGCGCCCACGGCCGGCCTGCACTTCACTCCCGAAATTATCGATGTCCTGCGCCGTCAGGGTGTCGGGATCGCCTCCGTCACGCTGCATGTCGGGCTCGGCACCTTCCGGCCGGTACAGTCCGAACGCATCGAGGATCACGTCATGCATGCCGAGCGCTACAGCGTTCCGGAGGCGACGGCCGCGGCGATCCGCGACTGCCGCCGGCGCGGCGGACGCATCCTGGCCGTCGGCAGCACCTCGGTGCGGACGCTGGAGACGATGGCCGCGGAACACGCGGGGGAGGCGGCGGCATGCGCCGGACGCAGCCGGATATTCATCCACGAGCCGTACACCTTCCACTTTACTGATCTGATGCTCACCAACTTCCACCTGCCGCGCTCGACGCTGCTGATGATGGTGGCGGCGCTGGCCGGGAGGGAGCAGATCCTCGCGGCGTACCGTGAGGCCATTGCTTCACGATACAGGTTCTTCAGCTACGGCGACTGCATGCTGATTGTCTGACAGTACGTATGTGGAGAGAAAATTGATGAGCGCGTTCTTGTGGGTCGGTCTCGGCGGCTTTCTTGGCTCGGCCGCGCGATATGCTGTGGCCCTGTGCTGGGGCGCCGCGCAGCCTGGCCGCTTTCCGTGGGCCACCTTGTTCGTCAACTGCGCCGGCTGCCTGCTGATCGGCGTGCTTGCCGGCATCTTCTCGCGTGCGTCAGTGCCGGGGTCGGCCCGGCTGTTCCTTATCACGGGCGTGCTTGGCGGTTTCACCACTTTCTCGGCCTTCGGCCTTGAGTCCGTCGTGCTGCTGCGCAGGGGCGAAACCGGACTTGCTCTGCTGTTCGTCCTGAGCAGTGTGATGGTTGGCGTCTTGGCCGTCTATCTGGGCCTGAGGCTGGCGGCGCCAGGCGCCGGGCGGTAGGCCGTAGGCCTTGCGGAAGGCGGCGCAGAAGGCCGCGCTCTCGGCGTAACCCGTGGCCTCGGCGATGGACGCCAGTGGCATCGGTGTCTCGCGCAGCAGCAGGGCGGCATGCGCCAGCCGGCGCCGGCGCAGGGCGGTGGCCGGCCCGCAACCCAGCGCCTGCCGGAAGCGCAGCTCCAGCGTCCGCCGCGAGGCGCCGCAGAGCGCGGCCAGACGGGCGCCGGTCAACGGCTGCGCGAGCGACTGGTGGGCAAGGGCACGGGTTACGAGCGGGTCGCCGCCGGACTGCAGGGCCGACGATGAGCGCGGCACGAGCTGTTTTGGGGCGATCTGTTCCACCGTTGGATTGCGTCCGGGTTCCGCCAGCAGCAAGGCAAGCTGCCGCGCTGCGCGCTCGCCGATGCGGCGTCCATCCAGTTCGATCGAGCTTAGCGGCGCTTCGGCCAGCAGATTGTCCAGCGCGGCGTTGCCGACCCCCACCACGCCGAAGTCGGCCGGCACCCCGGCCCCCATGGCGGCGAGTCGGGCCAAGAGCCGCCGCGCCAGGAAATCGCTGGTGCAGAAGAGTCCGCAGGGCCGCGGCAATTGCCGGAGCCATTCGGGCCAGGTGGCATCGAGGGCAAAACTGTCGGCCGCGGGGGGGTGGGCGACCGCATGGCCGGCGGCCGCCAGCGTCTGGCGGAACCCCTCCGTCCGTTCCCGCGCGCCGGACGAGGCCGGCGCGTGCAGGGCGCCGAAGAAGCTATAGCCCTGCTGCAATAGGTGTTGCGCTGCCAGCCGGCCAACGTGGAGATTGTCGGTGACCACGGAGGAAACCGAATGGATATCCGAATGGTCGGAGGTGTTGACCATCGGCACCGGCGCGCCGGGAAGTCCCTCGTACCAGCGGTCGCTCAGAACGGGGCCGATCGCTCCCGAGAGACGCTGCTGGTGAAGCAAAAGATTAAGGGCCGATTCCTGCGTATAATGCAGGGTCAGCAACTGCCACTCCGCCTGCCGGCGCGCATAGGACTGGATGCCCTGCAGGATCTGCATGCCGAATTCGATGTCGGCATCCAGCAGCACGGCAATCCGCAGGAGGTGTCCCCGGAAAGGCATTGCGCAAAATCATAACAGGATATTGCGCAATTGCGCAATGCAATTTCTACGTTCGTCTGGCATACTTGACGCCATGAAACGCGCATTCATAACAGGGATTACGGGGCAGGATGGTTCCTATCTCGCCGAACTCCTGCTGGGCAAGGGCTACGAGGTGCATGGCGTGATCCGCCGCTCGTCGAGTTTCAACACCGAGCGCATCGACCACCTCTACCAGGATCCGCACATCATGGGGGTGCGGCTATTCCTGCACTACGGCGACCTCTCCGATTCGGTGCGTCTGACCAAGCTGCTCTATGAGCTGAAACCT
>CAYPJN010000088.1:0-8364 GCA_964411055.1 uncultured Lentisphaerales bacterium
GAATGCGCTCGCGCGCCACCCATGAACTCATCGCGAACTCGCCACTCTCAAGTGAACAAGAGCGCCGACTTTGCCACTATTTCTCTGTCCCCTCTGCGGAACCGCGCTGGCCGAGTTGCGGCTCGCCCCGGTCTTTTCGGACAACCTGGTGCTGCAGCGTGACGCGCAGACGAAGATCTGGGGCCAGGCCGATCCGGGCGAAAGCGTGACGGTGACGTTCGCCGGACAACAGGTCGAGACCCAGGCGGACAAGTCCGGCAACTGGATGGCCAAGCTGGCGCCGATGCCGGCCAGCACGGAGAACCGGACGCTGAAGGTCGCCGGCCAGACCGGAACCCTCGAGGTGAAGGACGTGCTCGTCGGCGAAGTCTGGATCTGCTGCGGCCAGTCCAACATGGAAATGCCGATGTGGGGCGACAACCCCAAGTTCCGGCAGGTCAACGGGGACGAATGGGCCAAGAAGGGCGCCAACCCCCTGATCCGCCTCGTCAACCTGGCGCCGATCGAATCGAAGATCCGGCCGTTCCGCGATTATCAGTTCAAGATCGCGTGGAAACCGGCGACGGAGGAGAGCCTCCTCGTCTATCCGGCGACGGCGTATTTCTTCGGCAAGAACCTGCAGGCGGCGCTCAGGGTACCAGTCGGCCTGCTCGCCGCCTACTGCGGCGGCACAACCATTGAAAACTGGATGTCGCCAACCGGATTGAACACGGTTCCGGCTCTCGAAGAACTTGCGTATGCCGTCAACGCGACGCTGCCCCACCGGAAGGAATACCAGGAGCTGACCGCGAAGGTGAAGTCGGAATTCACCGGATGGATGAAGAAGTACGAGGACGCGCTGGCTGCTGACGCCACACTGCCGGAACCGCCGGAAGATTTCTGCCTTCCCGTGCCGCCGGTCTATCCGAAGGAACTCGCCGTCAGCGTCTGGCCGCCGAAGACGACCATGCTGTACAACGGACTGGTCTACCCGCTGACCCCGATGGCGATCCGCGGCGCGATCTGGTACCAGGGCTGCCAGAACATCAACGACGGCGCCATCTACGCGGACAAGATGCAGGCGCTGCTGAACGGATGGCGGCTCGATTTCCAGAATCCGGAGATGCCGTTCTACTTCGTGCAACTCGCGCCCTACAAGCATGGTGGCTACAAGCTGCCCGCGCTCTGGGAAGCCCAGCAGACGTTCGCCGACGCCAACGGGAAGTCGGTCGGCATGGCCGTCATCAACGATGTCGGCGATCTCAAGGACATCCATCCCGCGGACAAGACCCAGGTGGGGCATCGGCTCGCCCTGCTGGCGCTCAACCGCACCTACGGCAAGGCGGATCTCCAGGCCGACTCGCCCAGGCTGCAGTCGGCGAAAGTCGAAGGCGGAAGATACGTACTTGCGTTCAAGCACGTCGAGCAGTTCAAGACCAACGGGCACAAGCCGGCGTTTGAGATTGCCGGAGCGGATGGTAAGTATGAACCGGCGAAAGCGGAGATTAAGGGCCGCGTGATCGAGGTCTTCTCCGACAAAGTGCCCGCGCCCGCGATGCTGCGTTTCATGTGGGTGCCGCTCTCCGAGGCCAGCCTGTTCAACGAGGCCGGTCTCCCCCTCGGCGCCTTCCGCACGCCGGCGGGGGGCTCTTGAAGGGAAGGGGAGACCTTCCGCTACGGCATCCGCGACTGCCGGTTCACGGCGGACGACGGCTTCCGGCTGAACGGACGCCGGCTGCAGTTGAAAGGCGTTTGCCTCCATTCTGATCTGGGACCTCTCGGCATGGCCTTTTCGCGCGACGCGGCGCGCCGGCAACTCGCCACGATGAAGGACATGGGCGTCAACGCGATCCGCACCTCGCACAATCCGCCCGCGCCGGAATTTCTCGACCTGTGCGACGAGATGGGGTTCGTCGTCTGGGACGAGGCCTTCGACCTGTATCGCGCCTATTGGAACCGTTCCGCCGAGACCGCCCATCTCGTCCCGGATCACTGGAACTTCCCAACCAATCAACGTCTCCCGGTCTTTCTCTACACCAGCGGCGACGAGGCGGAGCTCTTCCTGAACGGACAATCGCTTGGCAGGCGGCAAGGAAGTCGCCCGTACGTCGTTGAAAACCGCCGGCGTGCCTGCGAGAGTCAGCCTTGAACTCGATGCGTATTCAGATCCGGTCGCCGACCTCGTGTTCGTGCGCGTTGCGTTGACAGACGTGGACGGCATCCGCATTCCAGATGCGCAAACGCGCGTTGAATTCTGCATTGAAGGCGCGGGGGAGGTAGTCTCTGTCGGCAATGCGGATCCCGCCGGTCTCGACTTCTTCAAGAATGTCGCGTCGCATCCGCTCTTTTATGGCTATGCGGTTGTGGTCGTTCGCCGCAAGGGGCCTGGCGACATCCGCCTAAAGGCTTGCGCGCCGGGGCTTCTTCCCGCCACATTCGCCTTCTGACGTTATACCTGCAGGTCAATCCTCGGGCAGGCTGGACCAGCAACAACGATCAAAGACGATCCCCTTGCAGTTGTCGAACCAGAGACAGTCGGCCGGAACGATCTTCGACGGTGTCCGTTTACGGATGACAAACGCTACGCCCGAAAACCGCACATCCTCAACATGGTTTTCCGGCCAGACGACGAAGACCGGCGGCTTGCCGGCCGCGAAACGGCAGTTGTCGAACACGATGTTCCGCACATAGTCGACGGGCTCGGGGTGATGGGCGTCGCCGAAAACCAACTGGAGCGGCGCGTCGTCGCTCGTGGTGTCCAGATTCGAGAAGCGGAGGTTCTCCACCGCGAAAGGCAGGCGGTTCTCGGGCGGCAGCAGCGGCAGATCCGGCGCCCGCGGCGGATCGTTGCACCGGTCCGGATTCAGCGGTGGCAGAAGGATCTGAATCGCGCTCCAAGCATGTCGGCAGACGATGTTGTCCACCGCGACGTCGCGGATGGCGTAGTCTCCCGTCCAGCCGATGCGGACGGCCGCGGAATGGCAGGAGACGGAGCAGTTGGCGATCACCACGCGTTCGAGCGCGCGCGGCACGAGCATCTGCTCCTGGCTGGAACGCAGGACAATCGAATCGTCCTGACTGTCTATGACGCAATCCGATACCGCCACGTCACGGCAACCGCTCAGATGGATGCCGTCGCCGTTGGGATAGTCGGCATGACAGTCAATGGTTACCTTCCGGATATCCACGTGGTCGCAGTCTAGAAACCAGGTCGCCCAGCCGGAAGGATGATGGATGGTGATGTCGCGCAGCCTCACGTCGCGGCAGGCGACGAAGAAGACGCAGCGTCCGGTGATGGCCGAATCGCTGTTGCGCCACATCCGGCGGCGGTCGGGATGCCAGGAGTGGAACTCCTCGGCGTTGCCGTCGATCGTTCCGTCCCCCGTAATGGCCACCTGCTGCTGGCCGACGGTGTAGAACATCGCCCGCTTGTTGAACCGGGGGGCGTGTTCGGGACGCCAATGTGCCGACGGGCCGAACTCCGGGTACCTCAATGGATCGGGACCGCCCTTGAGCGTCGCCCCGCGGTCGATGCGGAGTTCGACGCCGGATTTGAGGCTCAGCGTGTAGGTCAGGTAGACGCCGGGTCCCGGCACGCGCACGACGCCGCCGCCCTGCGCGGCGCAGGCGTCGATTGCTGCCTGGAGCGCGGCGGTCGAATCGCCGGCGCTGTCGGGCCGAGCCCCGAAGCGTGTTACGTCGGAAACGCTGCCTGCGCAGATTGGTGCTCTGCCGGCCATGGCTTTAGACGTCCGCGAAACGCGGGCCCAGGATGCGTCCGCCGTCGATCGTGTAGTCTACGCCGGTGATGAACGACGTGTCGTCGGACGCCAGGAACACCAGCAGATCCGCGACTTCGTGCCCCAGTCCATACCGTTCCACCCAGGTGGTCTTTGTTTGGTCGGGCGTGTCGCCGATCATGCCCGGCGAGACGCAGTTCACGGTGATGCCCTGCTTGGCGAGCTCCATGGCCAGCGTCTTGGTGAAGATGATCACGCCGGCCTTGGCGGTCGCGTAGGCGCCGTAATATGGCAGGCCCACTTCGCCCGCGATCGAGGCGACGTTGATGATGCGTCCGTACCTGGCGGCCATCATTCCGGGCAGGAAGGCCTTGGTCACGCGGAAGGTGCCGGTCAGGTTCAGGTCGATGTGCATGGACCAGAACTCCTCGGACATCTCCGACAGGATCTGCCGCTTCCAGACCCCGGCATTGTTGATGAGGATATCGACCTTGCCGAAATCGGCCAGCACCCGTTGGGTCGCAGCGTTGACACTCGCCGTTGATGTGACGTCGAGGGGGTAGGCCCGCGCGTCGCCTCCCTTGTCGCGGAGCCCCGCGGCCAGCGCTTCGGCCTTCTCCATGTCGAGGTCGGCAATGGCCACGGCAACCCCGTTGTCGCAGAGTTTTTCGCATAGCGGGCGGCCGACACGGCCGGCGCCGCCGGTCACCACGGCGGTACGATTGGCAAACTTCATATAGGAGTTCCTGTTGGAGTGGCTAAGCTTTCGAAGCCTGGCGGATGGCAACAACGCTTTCAGCGAAGCGCGAACAGCGCATAAAGGCATCGCGGGCGAAGGCGAGGCGGTTTTCGTAGGGCTGCTTGACGCCGGGTTCGAGTCCTTCCTTGAAGAACGGCGTGTTGGTCATGGACATCTCAAAGCTGATCTCACGGGCATACGAGGAGGAGGCGATGATTTCCGCGAGGCGCGGCCAGTCGACCGTCCCATAGCCTGGCGGCTGATGCTGATCACCCTCGCCGTTGTTGTCGTGCAGATGGAGCGCCTGGAGGCGCCCCTTGTTTTTCGCGAGCGTCTCCATGCGCTTGTTGCACGAGGCGTTGGCGTGGCCCGAATCGTAGCAGACGCCGATGCGGTTGGCCGGGTAACGCGCCAGAAGCGTCTCAATGGTCTCCCAGGAATCGCGCCACATGTTCTCGACGGCAATGAGCGAATCGGTGCTATCGAGCAACGGCATGAGCTCGTCGATCGAGCGGCAGAGCGCTTCGAAATCCTGGACGACGCCCGGCCGGTCCGACTCGGCCGTGTCGATGTTGAAGTGGGGGATGTGCATCATGAGCGTGCCGGTGCCGTCGAGCTCGCGCAGCATCCTGATGCGGTTGGCAACGAGCTCGACGCCCGCCTGGCGGCGGTACTCGGTCGGCGAGCTCCAGCATTTCTCGACGCCCTGCGAGCCATGAATGTCCAGCAGCCGGAGTTGGTATTGCTTTAGCAGGCCTTTGATGTAGGCGAGCTCGTGCGCGTCATAGAGAAAATCGTCGCACCAATGGTGGCACCAGTGGAGGCTGGAGAAACCCGCCTCGGAAAGGGCGCGCAGCGACAGGTCGGGGTCGCCGGTCGATCCGGCGAAATCAGTGGCAGCAGCAATTTTCATGGAGGCATTATCCTCGAACATGCTTGGGCTTGCAAGGAGACAGGCAGTTTCTGGTGACGATTCCAGCCTGAACCTTGGCTTCCTGGTTGGCGCTCTTCGGTTGCCGGATCCGAACCGATGCCCCCACGGGTTTGAATGGCGTGAAACCTGCTTTAAAACGTTCACCAGGCAACATGCTCGCGAGTCACAACTACGGGAAACAAACCACATGCACTTCAACAAGCTGGTCTCCGTCCTGCTCGCCGTTGCGGCGACCCCGGTGTTTGTCATGGCCCAGAAGGCCGCGCCCCTCACGGTCACGAGCGGAACGCTCACCGAGCCGCCCAGGTTATCCACAAATGCTTTTGTCGTCCATGACACCCTCGAATCGATAGCCATTCCGCTAGACGGTTGGAAGGTCGTCTGGCCGGGCCTGGAGCCCGGCAAGGAGAATACCGTCACCTCCGGCGTCGCCATTTCACGTACCAATGTCGTCATCCGCGGCGCGCGGCTCCCCGCCCTGCGTATTGTCTGCACCAAGGGTGCCTTCCGCAATCCGCAGCCCGTCGTCGAGCTCGACTGGCCCTTCAATGCCGAGACCCACAATCTCCTCTCCTTCGTCGGCAAGGTCGACGTTGACGAAGGTCTCCTGCCGCTGACCCGCGACTCGCAGGGCATCAATACCGGCTGGTTCTCGGGGGCGTTCAACCGCCACTTCGACACCTTCGGCGTCGCGATCGATGACGGCCACTACCAGTGGTCCGCCGTGGGTGTCCCGACAACCCACTTTCACTTCCACGACTTCCCGGAATCACGCGGCGCCGACGGTTACGTCGATTTCGTGTGGGACATGCGGTACCAGGATCATACCGGCAACAAGGGCTTCGCCCGCGACCGTGCCCGCGCGCTGCGTTTCCACTACGACACCCGCAAGATCCCGGAAGGTAAGCGTGTGGTCATCACCATCGCGCTTCCCAAACTCACCCGGGGCGCCCATATCGTCTTCGACGAGCCGGCACGCTACGCGGCCTGGACGAACTACGTCGCCGGCTACACGCCTGACTATTCCGACTCGACCGCCCACTACGGCCCGCCCGCGGCCGGCCGCATCGCGAAGCCCATCCGCATCACGGAGAATGGGCGAGTGAAGGCCGAGATCGTCGTGGACTACTCAGAGGCGATTCGGATCGACAACTTCTTCACCGACAAGTCGAAGTGGAACATGGAGCTGAAGGCCGCCCGCGGCCACGAAGTCCCTGTCGCCAAGCGCGCCGCCAGCGAACTGGTCAAGTGGACGAAGGAGATCACCGGCGCCACCCTTCCCGTCGTCCTCAAGCCGACCGCCGAGAAGAACGTGAAGATTTTCCTCGGCGCGACCTTCGCCAAACCGCACTTCGGCGGCGATCTCGCCGCGCTGACCGCCGGACCCACGACCGACGGCTACGCCATACGCGTGAAGAACGGCAACATCTACATCTTCGGCGCCCGTCCGGCCGGCACGCTTTTCGGCGTCTTCGCCTTCATCGAGAACAACTCCGACCTGATCTGGGCGAACAGCGACCCGCTCTTCGGCACGGTCTTCACCGCGCGCCCGACGCTCGACGTGGTCTGGGCCGACGTCCTCGAGAAGCCGGCCTTCATCCAGCGCGGCTGCTCGGGCAACGAGGACTGGCGCGTGCGCAATTCAATGAACTTTCCCGGTTCCTCCGACTCCGGCATGTTCGCCACCCACGGCGGGCACATGCTCTGCCCGCAGTATTATGATAACGCCGAGGGCCTCAAGAAGTTCAACGCCATGGTCAACGGCAAGCGTCCTGAAAAGTGGTCGGAGTACTACTGCCTCGCCTGCCTCGAGGATCCCGAGTTCCTGCCGCACGCGACCGAGGTGGTGCCGAACGTCAAGCACATCCGCTACAGCAGCGTCCGGGGCACCCTCATCCTCGGCACCGACGACAACTACGGCGTCTGCGAATGCCCGCTCTGCACCAGGCCCTTCACAAACGCCGTCGGCCGCGTCATTTCGCCGGACACCGACTACCTCGCCCACTACGGCATCTGGTTCTATCGTTACCTGAACAAGGTCGACGACGAGATCCAGAAGGTTTGGCCCGGTTTCGTGACCTCCACCTACGCGTACTTCTTCGCCGCGCCGTTTCCCGAAATCCCGGTCAACAAGACGATTGCGCCGCAGCTCTGCCTCTATGTCCGCAAGTCGATGAACGAGCCGGTTTTCGCCCCCGCCAACCAGCACTGGTGGAAGTACTACCAGGAATGGATCCGGCACAACGACAACCTCATGAACTATGACTACTACAATCTTGGATTCATCCTCAAGCCGCATGCCGATGTGCACAAGTTCGATCTCCAGGCGCAGCGCGACATCGGCTACCTCCGCAACTACTCCGAGGGCTTCAGCTCCAACGAGTACCTCGGCGCCGCCGGCGAGCGCTGGGTCATGGCCCGCCTGAAATGGAACCCCGACCAGGACACCGAGCAGCTCCACCGCCGCTACAACCGCCGCACCTACCGCGAGGCCGCCCCCTGGATGGACAAGTTCCGCGGCACGATCCGCGAGGCCGTCTACAAGCGCGGCAACCGCTCCTGGGAGTTCGAGGAGAACCACGACATGGCCAACATCTTCAACGACCTAGGCCTCGTGCAGACCCTCAAGGGCTATCTCGACGAGGCCCTCAAGGCCGCGCGGCATCCCGCCTCCAAGGCGCTGATCGAGCGCGCCGTCGCCGACTACGACCACTACGTCGTCAACTACAAGGAAGATCGGGACTTCCCCTCCCGCGCGATGAACCAGAAGGCCGCCGCGGAAGCCAAGGCCGCGCCCGACCCCGTCGCGGCCGCCTTCCAGCAGCAGCGCGATGCCAAGTCCTTCGACGGCACGACCGCCATCTGGCGCTCCCTCGGCAGCGGCAATTCCTTCGATCTCGCGGCGCCCGCCGCCAAGGCCGCCGCGTCCGAGGCGGTCTTCGTCTTCGCGGTCAACGACGGCTCCTTCGCCC
>CAYPJN010000089.1:0-8358 GCA_964411055.1 uncultured Lentisphaerales bacterium
TTGTAATATCCAACATCGAACAACCACGGGATTATCGAACATGCGAGCGGATATCCAGCCGTCCCCGGCGTTCCGGGTGACCTCCGAGACCAGCCTGCTGCCCTTCTGGCGCCGCATCCACCAGGCGATGGGCCTGCGCCTCTCGCGCCATGGCCTGCCGCTCTCGCTGGCGGTGGCGCTGCTCAGCCTGCACACGCGCGACGAGGTGGCCGAGCCCGCGCGGCTCGCCGATCTGCTGCTGCTGCCGCGCCAGACGATGACCTTCGTGCTCGACGCCCTCGAGCGCCGGGGGCTGGCGCGCCGCCGCCAGCATCCCGTCGACCGGCGGCGCAAGGTCATCCAGCTCACGCCACGCGGGCACCAGCGGGCGCAGGCCATCCTGGACGACCTGATCGCCTACGAGACCGACGCGGCGCGCCTGACCTTCGCGTCGGATGACGCCGGCGCTTTCCGCCACACGGTGGCGCGGCTGGCCGACGTGCTGGAACAGCTTAACAACTCCGCTCCCCATGCCTAGGAACCGATCTATGCGCAAACCGTGGCCGATTTCCATGCTTTTCCTCCTGCTGGCGGCGCTGATAGCCGGCGCGGGCTGCTCGACCTTCGACGCCGGCCGCGTGCGCCAGGATCAGAGCCGCGCCTTCCGCGAGGCGCTCGACCGCCAGGCGCGCGAGCTGCTGGCCCGTCCCCTCGCACTGGACGACTGCATCCGCATCGCCATGACCAACAACTACGCGGCGCGCCAGGCCGACCTAGACACGGCGCTGCAGCGCATTGCCAAGAACGTGGCTTTCACCGCCTTCCTGCCTAACGTCTCCCTCTCGACAGGCTACAGCGCCCACCACAAGGCCCCGAACGCCATGAGCGAGAAGCGCTACGGTCAGGCGAGCCTCGACGCGGGCGTGCCGATCTTCATGCCCTCCGCCTGGTTCCTCTACGCCGCGACGCGACATGGCTATAGCGCCGCGGAACTCGCCGCCAACCATGTCCGCCAGAGCATCGTGCTGGAAACCTCGCAGGGCTACTACCAGGTGCTCGTGCTGCAGGAGACCGTGGCCGCGCTCGAGACGCAGCTCGGCGCGGCCATGGAGAACGCCAAGCGCATCGAGGGTCTGGCGCGCGAAGGCTTCTTCACCCCATGGGAGCGCGACCAGGCGCGCCTGCAGGCCGAGATGCGGCAGACCGAACTCGACGTCGCGCAACGCCGGCTCCAAGTGGCGCGCGGCGACCTGCTCGCGACCCTCGGACTCTCCCCGCTACTTGCCGTGGACACCAACCGCGCGCTGCGCCTGTCGGGCGAGATCGGCGGGGCCCGGCGTCCAGCGGGCGCGACGGCCGACCTCGTGCTCGCGGCCCTCGAGTCGCATCCGCTGCTCGCCATTGCCGACCGCCAGGTCGTCATGCGCGAGCATGCCGTCCGCCGGGCCTTCACCGCCTTTCTGCCGGTGCTCAACCTCTCGGCCTCCAGCACCTGGACCGGCAACGAGCTGGCCGACCACGCATCGAACTGGATGACGGCCTTCGGCGGCGTCTGGCAAGTCTTCAGCGGTTTTGCCAACGTGGCGCGCTACAAGGCGGCCAAGGTCGAGCGGCGGCAGAGCGAGCTCGAACGCGAGTCGTCATTCCTCAACATCATGGCGCAGGTCGTCGCCGCCGAAGCCGCCGTGCGCGATGCCGCCGAGTCGGCCCGGATCTACCAGCGCGCCTACGAGGTCGCGGCGGCGCGCCATGCCGACTACGACGCCCGCAGCCGCGAGGGGCTGCTGCCGCTCAGCGAGGCGCTCGACGCGCGCGCCGCCATGGACCTGGCCCAGGTGGCCCTCGTCAAGAGCCGCTACCAGGAGCGGATCGCCCTCGCCACGCTGGAACTCGCCATGGGCGTCACAATCATGCCCGGGAACGAAGCCCAATGAGCCTACCCATAACACTTTGTCGCGAGCTTTGTCGGAAACTTTGTCGCAAGCTACCGACAATGAAGGCATAACCACCGAAGCCACACTCTCCACCCGAAAGGCACCATCATGACACCCCATCCCGAATTCCGTTTCCTGATCCTCGCGCTGCTTCTGCCGCTGGCCGGCCTGACGCCCGGCTGTGGGCGTGGCACGGCGAACAGCGGCGCGGTTAACGGCGGCGCTGCCGCGACCAATGCCCCCGCCAAAGCCGCGCTCGCGGTGCGCGCGCAGGCCGTGACCAACCGCGTCTTCGAGCGCCAGCTTACCGTCCAGGGCACCTTCGAGGCCAAGCGTTTCGTCAGCGTGGCCGCCCGCGTGGCGGGCAACCTCGACGCGCTCTGGGTGGACGAGGGTGACCGCGTGGTGGCGGGCGAGACACGGCTCTTCCAGATCGATCCCGTCGGCCTCTCTAACGCCTGGGCCATCGCCGCGCAGCAGGAGAGCGTCGCGCAGGCGGGGCTGCTGGTCGCCCAGGCCAACGCCGCGAAGGTGCGCGCCGAGGCACGCAAGGCCGCCTTGGACTACGCGCGCTACGCGCGCCTGCACCAGGAGGACAAGGTCAGCATCAACGAGTTCGAGACCGCCGAGACACTCAACGAGCAGGCCAAGGCCGGCATCGCCGTCTCTGAGGCGCAGGTCAACCTGGCGGCCCGCCAGGTGGAGCAGGCCGCGGCCGCGCTGGCCATCGCCCGCAAGAATCTCGACGACTCGCTGGCCGTCGCCCCGCTAACGGGCGTCGTCAGCAGCCGCCTGGCCGAGCCCGGCGAGCAGATGGCCGTCGGCCACGCCGTGCTGTCCATCGTTGATCCCGAACGGATCGAGGCGGCGGCCTTCATTCCCGCGCAGTACTATGCCGGGATCGTACCCGGAAAGACCGCGTTCCGCCTCGAGATCGACGGCCGGCCTGCCGGCACGCACACCATCGGCTACCGCAGCCCGACCATCAACCCGTCGCTGCGCACTTTCGAGATCAAGGGCATGGTTGACACGCATCTCGCGCCCGCCGTGCCCGGTGGCATGGCGACGCTCACCGTCGTCTTCGAGAGCCGCGAGGGCCTCGGTGTGCCGACCGTATCCCTGCTCCACCGCGGCGGCCGCAGCGTCGTTTTCACGCTCCGCGGGGATCGTGCTGTCCAGACCCCGGTGGAGACGGGCTTCCAGAACGGCGTTTGGACGGAGATCGTGTCTGGCCTGCAGCCTGGCGACGCCGTCGTCACCGAGGGGCAGACCCTGCTGCGCGACGGACGGGCCGTCGAACGTCTCTGAGTCGCCGTAAACGGAGCCGCACATGATTCTCGCCAACGCATCCACCCAGCGCCCGATCGCCATGAGCTGCCTGCTCATCGCGCTGATCGCCCTGGGCTTGAATTCCTACCGCAAAATGTCCCTTGAGGACATGCCGAAGGTCGACATCCCCTATGTTACCGTGGTCACGACCTGGATCGGCGCCTCGCCGGAGGACATCGAGAAGGACATCAGCAAGCACATCGAGGACGCGGTCTCGGGCATCGACGGCCTCAAGCACATCGAGGCCTCCAGCCTCGAGAACGTCAACCAGGTGGCGCTCGAATTCAACACCGGCGTCAATGTCGACATCGCCGCTCAGGATGTTCGCGAGAAACTCGACGTTGTGCTGGACAAGCTTCCCGAGGATGCCGACCGCCCGGTGATCCAGAAGGTCAACATCAACGCCAGGCCGATCGCCAACATCTTCCTCTCCGGCGATGCCCCGGTCGACGAGCTCTACGACTACGCCGACAACACGATCGCCGACCGCTTTGCCACCGTGCCTGGCGTTGCCGAGGTTCAGGTGATCGGCGGCAACGAGCGCGAGGTGTGGGTCGAACTGGACCGCGATGCGCTGGCCGCGGCAGGCCTGACGAGCTTCGACGTCTCGGCCGCCCTGCAGGCGGCGGTTTTGTCGCTGCCGGGCGGGCGCGTGCGCGATGACGGCAACGAGCTGTCCGTGCGCTTCGACGCCGAATACGCCTCGGTCGAGGCCATCGCGGAACTGGAGGTGGCCAGCCGCGATGGGGCGCGGCGGCGGATCGGCGACCTCGGCAAGGTACGCATGGCGACGGAGGAGGTTCGTCAGCGCGCGCTCCTCGACGGCCGCCAGGGGGTGGTGCTGAAGGTCGTCAAGAAGGCCGAGGGCAACATCGTGGCGGTCGTCCGCGAGAGCCGCAAGCGTTTCGAGGAGCTTCGCCACGCGCTGCCCGGCGGCATGGAACTGACCTGGATTTCGGACGAGTCGGAGAGCGTGGTCGCCTCGGTCGATTCGGCCATCGAGAGCATCTGGCAGGCGATCCTGCTCTGCGCGGCGATCCTCTTCATCTTCCTGGTCAACATACGAACCACGGTGATCGTCGCCATCACCATGCCGGTGACCGTTGTGATCAGCCTCTTCTTCATGCACCTGGCGGGACAGTCGCTAAACACGGTCACCCTGCTGGCCATCGGTTTGTCGACCGGTGTGCTGGTCTCCAACTCGATCGTCGTGCTTGAGAGCATCGTCTCCAAGTTCGAGGAGATGGACAACCACTGGGAGGCGGCGCGCGTCGGCACCAACGAGGTAACGGTGGCCGTGCTGGCCTCGGCCGGCACCAACGTCGTGGTGATGCTTCCCTTGGCGATGATGTCGAGCCTCGTCGGAAAGATGCTGGGCGCCTTCGCCATGACCACGCTGCTCGTCAACGCCGTCTCGATCCTGATCAGCTTCACGCTGACGCCGATCCTCTGCGCCCTGATGCTGCAGCCGGCCAGCCAGCGGCGGAACAACGCCTTTGCCCGCTTTGGCGCGCGATACAACCGCGGGTTCCAGCGCTTCGCCGAACGCTACACCGAAGGCATCCGCCGCATTGCATGGCACAAGTACCTCAACCTTCCGATCGTCGTCGGTTTTGTCGTGCTCTTCGTCCTGACGCTGAAGTTCGGCGCGCCGCGGCTCGGGTTTAGCTTCTTCGAGAGCGACGACCGGGGACGGGTCTTCATCCGCGCCGACTTCCCCTCCTACTTCGATCTTGATAAGACGGTCGCCCGCCTCGAGGGCATCCAGGCGCGGCTTCTCGGACTCTCGGACCTCGATCACGTGCTGACCACGGCGGGCAAGGCCGAGTCGTTCGGCGGCCAGCCGAACGAGGGCGTCTACCTCGGGCAGATCGAGCTCTTCTTCAAGCCCAAGACCGCGCGCGCATGGTCGATCCACGACCGGCTCAGCGAAATCCGCGCCATGCTGGCCAGCGAGACCGACTGCACTCTCTCGGCCTCCGTGCCGGGCAAGATGGGCGGTCAGTCCTTCCAGATCGACTACAACCTTTCGGGCGACGACCTCGACACGCTCGAAGCCGCCGCCACGGCGATCCGCGAGACGGGACTGGCCGTGCCGGGCATCGAACAGCTCGACACCACCGTGCGCGAACGCAAGCCGGAGATCCGCGTCGTTCCGAAGCGTACGATCCTCTCCGACCTCGGCATCCCCGCCGCGCGGCTTGGGAACATCGTCCGGGCCAACATCGACGGCATCGAGGCGGCGGACTACAAGCGCGGCGACCGCACCTACGACATCCGCGTCAAGCTGGCGGAGCGCCCCGGACAGGAGCAGATCCGCCAGTTCCTGCTGCCCGGCGCCGACGGCCGCCCGATCCCGCTCGAGACGGTGGCCGATGTCGAAGAGGCGCGCTCGACCATCCAGATCTTCCGCGTCGACAAGCAGCGTACTGTCAAGATCCTCGGCGATATCAAGCCCGGCACCACAATGAGCGAGGTCGGCGGGCGACTCGCCGCCGTCATCGGGGAGCGCAACCTGATTCCGCCGGGATACCGGCTCGACACCTCGGGCATGAGCGAAATGATGGGCGAGGCGCTGGCCGACTTCGGCGAGGCGCTGCTGCTCGCCGCATTCCTGACATTGCTGCTTCTCGCGGCTATCCTCGAGTCCTGGAGCCGCCCGGCGCTCGTGCTGCTGACGCTCCCCATGG
Source organism: uncultured Lentisphaerales bacterium (assembly GCA_964411055.1). Lineage (GTDB taxonomy): Bacteria > Verrucomicrobiota > Kiritimatiellia > RFP12 > JAAYLN01 > JAAYLN01. The sequence goes on from CAYPJN010000089.1 coordinate 5,933, forward strand.
GCCTCATCGGCGTGATCTGGTCGCTAGTGATGACGGGCTCGGCGATCACCATCCTCGTGCTGCTCGGCGTGCTGATGCTCATCGGCGTGGTGGTCAACGCCGCCATCCTGATCGTAGACAAGACCGCCCAGAACCTCCATGCCGGAATGAGCCGCCGCGAGGCGATGCTGGCGGCCATGGCCGACCAGTTCCGTCCGGTGCTGATGGTCGTGCTGGCCTCGGGACTCGGCATGCTGCCGATCGCCGTGAGCACGGGCATCGGCTCCGAGAACCGCTCCGGCATAGGCATCGCCTCGGTCGGCGGCATTATCGTGGCCGGCATCCTGACGCTCACGGTCCTGCCGCTGATCTACACGCTGACGACCGGCCGGTCAAAGACCACGCCCGCCACACCGCCACCTATGTTGTGATTGACTTTCGCAGTCAACAGCGATAAAAAAGTAATTTCAACGAAGGGAACCAATGAACACTTCCGAAAACCAAAATGGCATGCATAGTCTAGTCAATCATCTGCTGCAGTTGCAGGAACTGGTCTTGATTCTCGACGAACACCGCGCCACCGGCGACGGTTCGCATCTCACGCGCCTCAGCGAGAACATCGAGCTGATGACGGAGAAGCTGCCGATCCAGATCCGTGGCTTCGTCCAACGCCTGCTCAAGAAGGACCACATCGTGATGGCCCCGATGCACAACGGGGCCTGCGCCATCTGCGGCATGCGGCTTCCGATCAGCCAGGTGCAGTCCGTCCGCAAGCTCAAGGAGGTCCAGACGTGCCCGAGCTGCGCGCGCATCCTCTTCGAGTCGCCCGAGGCCGCCCACTGGGTCGGCGAGGCCGCCAGCCGCACGGAGCCCCGCAAGTCGGGCATCGCGCGTTTCTCCGCCGCCGCGCTGATGCTCCCGAATATGCAGGCCGCCACGCGCGACGACGCCATCCGCGAGCTGGCCACCTGCGTCCAGGCCGCCGGTTTCGTCGACGACGCCGACAAGCTGGTGCATGCCGCCATCGAGCGCGAGAACATCCTCGGCACGGCCATGGAGCACGGGCTGGCCTTCCCGCACGTGCGCGGTGTCGAGGGCGGCGGACTGACTCTGGCCATGGGCACGAGCGCGAAGGGTATTCCGTTCGACAACGAGCACGTCTCTAGCATCATCTGCTTCTTCCTTATCCCCACGGCGGTCAGCGCCTTCTACCTGCGTCTGATGGCCGGTCTGACCGAGAGTTTCCTTAAGGCCCAGAACCGCACGGCCCTGATGGCCGCCGCGACGCCCGAGCAGCTCTGGAAGGCGCTCACCAAGGCCACGCGCTACACGGTCAAGTAGACGCATCATGGACGCCGAGGACTATTTCGTTGTCTGCCGCTCGCGCGTCGAGGCCGCCCTGATGGCGGCGCTGCCACCTGAAGGCTGCCGTCCCGCGCGCCTGACCGAGGCGATCCGCTACAGCGTCATGGTCGGCGGCAAGCGCATCCGCCCCATGCTCTGCCTCGCGGCCGCCGAGGCCGCCGGGGGCGCCTGGACAGCGGCCGTGCCGGCGGCCGTGGCCGTCGAGCTGCTGCACACCTACACGCTGGTTCACGACGACCTCCCCTGCATGGACGACGACCTGCTGCGCCGCGGCATGCCCACGGTCCACGCCAAGTTCGGCGAGGCCATGGGCGTGCTGTGCGGCGACGCGCTGCAAGCCTGCGCCTTCGGGGCGCTCGCGGGCGGCGAGTGCGCCGACCCGGCGCGCGTGGCGCGCTGGGTGCGCGAGCTGGCGCGCGCCGCCGGTCCCGGCGGCGTCGTCGGAGGCCAGGTCGAGGATGTCGACGGCGCCGCGGCGACCGACGCCGCCACCGTGGCCTTCGTGCATCAGCACAAGACGGCCGACCTCTTCCGCGCGGCCCTGCGCATGGGCGCCATCGGCGGCGGTGGCGACGAGGCGCAGGTCGAGCAACTCGGCAACTTCGGCAACCACCTGGGACTCGCCTTCCAGATCGTCGACGACCTGCTCGACGCCCCCTCCGCCGGGGCCGCGGACGAGCTCTCCTGCCTCAACGTCTGGAGCCCTGCCGAGGCCCGGCGGCAAGCGGAACAGCACACCGCCGAAGCCATCGGGGCGCTCGCGGGGCTGCCCGGCCCGACCGAACCCCTGCGCCATCTGGCCGCGCGCCTGGCGACGCGCGCCGCTTGACGAAAGGAGACCGCATGCGCATGGTCCAAGTGTCCGTGAACGGGGATGCCCCGCGCACGCTGCCTGCCGACACGCCCGTTTCCGGGATTCTCCCCGATTCGGCCCCCGACGGCCTGCCGGTGCTCGCCGCCCTGCTGAACAACGAGGTCGTGCCCCTTACCCATCCCGTTGGCATCAACTGCACCCTGGTTCCCCTGACGCTGGCGGACACGCATGGCTGGCGCGTCTACCGCTGGTCGCTCACCTTCCTGCT
>CAYPJN010000090.1:0-8326 GCA_964411055.1 uncultured Lentisphaerales bacterium
GCCAGATCGGCACCGTGATCCAGGAGACCTTCCTCTTCAACACCAGCGTGCGCGAAAACATCCTTTACGCGCGCCCCGAGGCCGGCGAGGCCGAACTCGTCGAGGCGGCCCGCGGCGCCTTCGCCCACGATTTCATACAGAAGCTGCCCAAGGGCTACGACACAGTCATCGGCGAGCGCGGCGTGCGCCTCTCGGGCGGCGAGCGGCAGCGCATCGCCATCGCCCGCGCCTTCCTGGCCAACCCGCGCATCCTGATCCTCGACGAGGCCACCTCGATGGTCGATACCGAGGCCGAACAGGTAATCCAGCAGGCGCTCGGCGCGCTGATGCGCGGCCGCACGACCTTCGTCATCGCGCACCGTCTTTCCACCGTCCGCGACGCCGACAAGATCCTCGTGATCGACGGCGGACGCATCGCCGAGGCGGGCAACCACGCGGAACTGATGGCGCGCAATAGCCGCTACCACGCGATGGTCAGCCGCCAAATGCGCCTCTCCGCCAACGAGATCAAGCTCTAGGGCCGCATTTTTTCCATCCATGCCAAACGTTTCATGAGCAACTCCGCCAATGACCGCCAGCCGCCGCGACCGCCGTCACGGCGCGCGCGGCGGCTGCGCCTTGCGGCCGGCGCCCTCGTGCTGCTGGCGCTCCTCTGGCCGGGCCTGGCGCCCGAGCGACGCGACCGCGCCTTCCGTGCCATGCCGGCCAATAGCCCCTTCGTCAGCGAGCACCTCAACCTCGCGCGCGTCTGGCGCGAGCGCTTCGACAACCCGCTGCTCGTCTGCACACTGAAGGGCGTCGGCGTGCGCAAGGTGGAGGAGTGGTCGGCCGATACGAACATCGTCTGGATCGTGCGCCTCGTCTCGGGACGGCGCTCGCTCATCGGCTGGAGCCCCGCGCTGGGCCCCGCAGGCCTGCCCTGCTGGACCGGCGCGAGCTGGGCCGGTTTCCGCGGCCCCCTGCTGCGCGCCATGCTGTTCGTCCGCTGGGTGCCCGGCCTGGGACGCCTAGGCGCCACCGCGCGCGGCACGCGCTACCTCGAGACGGTCTCGAAGCGCAAGCGGGCGCGCGGCGAGACCGGCCCGAAGGTCGGCTTCATCCTGCGCAAGAACATCCTGCTCGCCACGCTGGGCGACGATCCCGACGCGGTCCACGACCTCGACCGACGGCTGACCGGCGACGCCCCGCTCGCACCGCTCTTCGAAGGCGATCCCGAACCCTGGAAACGCACCGGCTGCGCCCCCCACCGCGCCTGGGTCTCGCCCGTGCTCAGCCCGCTGCCGCTGCCCTTCACGCGCACGGCCGAGGCGCGCATAACGCACTTCGACGCCGACCGCATCGGCCTTGATTTATCGCTGCCGCTGCCGCCAGGCGACGCCGCCGCGGAAAGCGCGCGCGGCGGACTAACCGCGGGTTGCGCCGCGGCCGACGCGCTGGCCGCCGACGCCGCCTGCGCCCTGCTCCTGCTGCCCGGTGCCACGGCGCAGGCCGGACTGCTGCGCCTGCTTCCGGGGCTCGGCGCGGCCTGGCGCGCGCCCGCCGGCAATACAAGCGCCGCGCTCTACCTCACCACCCCGCCGCTGGGCGGACGCGTCTTCGGACTCGCCGTCCCGGCCATCACGCTGCTCTACCCACATTCCGCCGCCAACGGCGGCGCCGTCACCCAGGCGGTGGAGGCCGCCGCGCAGGCGATGTCGCTGCGCATGCGCATACGTCCCGGCGGCGAGGCCGCGCCCCATCGCCTGCTGGTCGACTGGCTGGGCCGCAGCAAGTACATCCGTCTCGCATCGGAGGAGTGCGTGGCCATCGAGACGCATCCCGGCTGGATGACACTCTGCAGCGCCGCCGCCAGCCTCGACGCCCAGCGGCAGGCGCGCGCGGCGGCGGGCGCCGGTGCCTGGAGGGCGCCGCTCGCCGACGGGCTCGCCGCCGCGGGCGAAGACGGGCTCGACGGTTTCGCGTGGATCGACCTCGCGCGCACTACCCACGAGCTGCGGCAGATCCACGCCGTCTACCGACTGGCCACCTCGCTGGGCGCCCTCAGAGCGACGGAGAGCGAGGCGGCAGCCATGGCCAAGGCGCAGACGCTCCTGGACACGCTGTCCATCGACGGCTCCCTGGCCCTCGCCTGGCGCCGTGAGATTTCCGGCCTGAGGATCGGAATGCAAATCTGCCCGCCACAGACGCAACCGGAGGAACAACCATGAAACGCCGTGCATCCCCCGTCACCGCCCGTTCCCATGCCCCGGCCAGCCTGCGGATTGTCGGCGGCCTGCCCACGCTCATGGCGGGCCAAGCCCCCCTGCCCGCGCCCATTTTCTGCCTCCTTGGCGACCAGGCGCAACGCGACGATGTCATAACGTCGCTCTACCGGCACGGCGTCGGCGCCTTTGCCACGCGCAACCCCATTGCCGTCGGCCACGGCCCGTCCACGCAGGCAAGTATCGACACGCTGCTGCAGAACCTGATCCACGTGGCGCGCCTGGCGCCGCGGGCGCGGATGGTGGCCGACTGCGGCTTCGGGGCGGCGGCGAATTGGATCCTGACCCATCCGCACGAGGGCTACATTTCCGCGGACAACCGCATCCTCTACCTGCCCAACGGCCAAAGCGGATCGTCATGCCGCATGGTGCAGGTACCCGGCCCCGTACAGCCCGACGCGACGGAGGACACTTTTGACGGCGTGCCCGTGGCGCAGCTCTACATCAACCGCCGCGTCTCGCCCTTTTCCATGGCCTTCGCGGAGGCCGCCGCCGAGGCTATCGCGAGCATGCTGAGCCAGATCGACGCGGCAGAGCTCGCGACGCCGCTGGCCGGCGTTTTCCTCGGTTGCTACGTCTACGGCGAGTGGAACCTCGGCATCCAGGCGCCCGACCACAGCCGCGCGGCCCTGCGCTACTTCCGTGGCTTCCTGAAGCGCAAGTACGGCAGCGTCGCCGAGCTGCGCCGCGCCTGGGCCGACGACAAAGCCTCCTTTGCCGCGGCGCGGCCCCCGCGCGACTACTCCAGCAACGACCTGCCTCCCTTGCGCATCGCCGCGCAGCGCCTCTTCGACTACCGCTGCGCCGAGGCCGAGGCCATGGCGGAACAGTTCGCCACGATGGCGCGCGCGGTCAAGCGCCATGCGCGCCATCTGGTGGTCGGCGGTTTCTTCCCCGGCTGCAGCTCGCCGCAGAGCAACTGGCGCAACCTGGCGCAGCGCGCCGAGGTGGATTTCGTCGCCACGCCACTGGCCTACGAAAACCGTGGCCCCGGCTGCGGCGTCAGCAGCCAGTCGCCCTTCTGCGAGAGCCTCTCCGCGATCGGCAAGGTCTTCTTCGACGAGATCGACACGCGCACCTGTATCGCCGACACCGCCGACAACGGGCGCTACGGCCGCGCGCGGAACGTCGCCGAATCGGTCGGCCTCCTCTGGCGCGACGCCGGCCAGATGCTGATCCGCGGCCATCACGGCTGGTGGCTCGATTTCGGCAACGGCCGCAAGCCGCCCTACAGTTGGCATCTCGAACCAGAGTTCCTCGCCTTCCACCAGCGTTTCAGCGAGATATGGGCTGCGCTCCCAGGCCTCGACCGGAGGCCGTGGACCGAGGTCCGCTGCTTCATTCCCTCGACCGCCGCCCGCGACTTCCAGATCCTCTATCCGGCCGACTACCAGCGCCACACCGAATGGACGCTGTCGGGACTCCCTGTGGCCTTCGACAGTCTGGAGAACCTGATCGAGGGGCGCACGCCGCCCGGACGCCTCTCCATCATCTACGGGGCCGTCACGCTGACGGCGGAGCAAGCCGCCGCGCTTGCGCGGCGACTCGCCGGCCATGGCGGCACGGTGCTCTGGGTGGGAGGCGCGGGGCTCTGCGCGCCTGGGCGCGTGCCCGACGCCTCGCGGCTCGACGGTCTGATTCCTCTGCAACACCGGCTGTCCGGCTTTGTCCGGTCGATCGTTCCCGAGGGATGTCTCACCGCCGAGGGGCGCCAATGGCTGGGCCTCGACCGTACGGCGCGGCCCATCGGCCAGCACCACCGCGCCTTCACCAGCGGTTTTTCCTTTATTTCCAAGGAACTGGGCGTGCAGATGCCGCGCATCGCGGTCAACGAATTGCTGACCGTGACCGATCCGGATGCCGTGCCGCTGGCGCGCCTCGACGCAGAGAGCACCTTCAGTTCCTGGGAGCAGGAAGTGGTGGAGCAGGCCTCGATGGCGGCAGTGCGCCACGATGTCGACCAGTCCGTCGTCATGGCGCTGAAGCAGACACCGGACGGCACAACGCACATTGTCTACCACCTGCCGGTGCTGGAGAGCTGGCTGCTGCGGGCGCTGGCCGTCCGGGCCGGGTGCCACGCCTTCACGACGCGCGACGACGTCGTCTGCGCCTCGCGCGGGCTGCTGCTGCTGCATGCATCCTACACGGGCGGGCACGTGCTGCGCTTCCCACCGCGGACGACAGGGGTGCGCGACCTCGTCCGCGACCGTCCCGTGGCGCTCCGCGGCGGCGCGCTGCGGCTCGACCTGCGGCGCGGCGACACCCGACTCTACAGCTTCAAGCTCCCGTGACCCCGCAAGTCGGGGCGTCAGTCTACAGCCGCGCGCCGGCCGCGCACAGTGCGGCGCGCACGGCGCAGCCGTCCAGTTCCGGCGGCAGGCATCCCTGCTGCGCGGCCATCGCCGCGGCCATGCCGGCGGCCTGTCCGATCGAGACGGCCGGCGGCATCACGCGCATGCTGCTGTGGATCGCGTGGTCGACCGAGATCGGACGTCCCGCCACCAGCAGGTTGTCGATGTCCGCCGGCAAGATGCAGCCGTAGGGGATCTCGTACCACTCGCCGGGCGTCATGCTCTCGATCTCGGTGCCGGTGCCGTCGGGATTGTGGATGTCGATGCTGTAGCTCACACGCGCGATGGCGTCGGGAAACTTGCGCCGCGCCGTGAACGCCTCGCGCTCCAGCCGGACACGTCCCACGATGCGGCGGCTCTCGCGTACGCCGATGTGGTGGCCAATGGAGTGGATCGTCGCCTGCTCGAAACCGGGTATCTCGCGGCGCAGGAAGTCAAGGTACTGGCGGAGCTGTCGGCGCCCGAGAATCTCGGCATCCGAAAGTGACTTGCCATCGACCGCCGAGTGCCGCACGACGCGCGTGGTGTTGAAGTGCAGCACGTCGGGCTCGGCCCAGCCGAAGATCAGAACATTTTCGCGCGGGCACTCGATCGCGCCCCGCGCCACGGCCGCGCGGTAGCGGGCGTTGATCTCGTCGCGCGGCGGCATGCGGTCGACCGCCACATGCCCGAGCTTGAAGCACAGGGTCATTGGCTGGCAGTGCCCGGAGGGCCCGCCGACATCCGTGCGGCAGCCCGCCATCGCGGCGAGATCGGCGTCGCCGGTGGCGTCAACGAAGACCGGCGCCTCTACCGCACCCAGGCCGCTCTTCGAGTTCAATATCGCGGCGCGGATGGCGCGCCCGTTGCAGACGGCGCCGACCAGCGTGTGGTGGTACAGCAGTTCCACTCCCGCCTCGAGGCACAGGTCCTCCATGGCCAGCATGGCGTGATCCTTGCTGATCAGGCGCTCGCGCGCCCCCATGGCCTCGCCCGAGCACGGCGCGCCGTCCAGCGCCGCGGGAGGGAAGTAGGCGCGCATGTGCTCGATCCACTCCGTGTAGACCGGCTTGTCGAGCGTCTGTGCATTGGCGTGGTTGACCATGAAGGGATGCACTTCGCCCTCGACGGCCATCCCTCCCATGTGGCCGTAGCGCTCGACGAGCAGCACGCGCGCGCCTCGGCGCGCGGCCATCACGGCGGCGCCCAGGCCGCCCGGCCCGCCACCAACAACAACGACATCGGCCGAGGCGATGACAGGGACATCCTGACGGAAGGTATGGCAGGTTGTTTTCATGGAAGCAATTATACTCCATTCTTCAGAACTTTAGTTACAGCCAGGAAAGTTGGGGCGGGTCCAGCAGATACGTGAAAGAAAGAAGGCGGTCATAGCCGCTGCGGAGGACCTGGGTATCCACCGTGTAGTCAAGCTGCGAGGTTTCGGCACCTGCTTTCATGCCTAATCTCAATCCGCCGGCGGCTCTCCCACACATACCAGGCTCTGCGAAGTGCGAAAGACCAGGTAGCCCTCGCCCGGAGCGGGTGTGGCGTCGGTTGGTTCGCCCAGCGGCAGCGTCGCCACCGGTTTGAAAAACCTCCCGGTCTCCAGGATATGCACGGTACCCCGGCGGTCGACCAGGTAGAGATGGCCGCCCCCGATGACCGGTGAGGCGTAGAACCCCTCGTCGAAAGTGTGCTGCCAGAACACTTCGCCGGTCGCCCCATCGAGGCAGGCCGCCTCGCCGCCCTGCGTCACGACCCAGACACGGCCGTCGCGGGCCACCGGACTGGCAACGTTGGGCAGATGCTCGAAATGCTCCCAGATCTGCGCCGGAGCATTGGTGCCGTCGGCGGCGTAGGCCACGACCCGCGCATACTCCTGCGCCAAGAAGAACCGACCCGCATCCCAGGCGGGCGAGGGAGCAATCTCGCCGCCCACGGCGTCCACGCGCCACAACTCGCGGCCATCCGTCACACGGTGCAACGTGGTCACGTAAGGCGCGTGCAGCAGCAGTCCGCCGTCAGGAGGGATCGCGACGGGCGTGCTCCACGAGGGACCGATCCCGTCGCGCGCCAGCGACCAGCGCAGGGCTCCCGTCGCCGGATCGAGCGCCTTCACCAGGCCGCCCTCCGCACGGTCGCCCTGGATTACCAGCAGCCCGCCGGCCAGCACCGGCGACGACGCGAGCCCATAGTCGATAGACGCCGCGCCCAGATGCTGCCGCCAGACCCCCTCGCCTTCCAGCGTGAAGGCCGCCAGATCGCCCGTGCCGAAAAGCGCAAAGACCCGCGCACCGTCGCACACCATCGTCGGCGCGGCGTAGCCGGTGTCGTCAGTCACCTCGGGCAGCGTGGTCTCGCCGCCGCCATAGGGCACTGCCTGCCGCCATACCGGCTTGCCCGTCACCAGGTCGAAGGCCAGCACCGTCCGCTCCCGCGCGTCGGCCGCCGTCAGGAAAACGCGCTCCTCCCAGATGATCGGCGAACTGAATCCCGCCTGCTCCAGCGGCACCTTCCAGCGGACGTTGCGCCCGGCCGCAATATCCCAGTCGACCGGCACGCGACGGACCGCCGACACCCCCAGGCCGTACGGCCCGCGGAAGCGCGTCCAGCCCCGCGCGAGAATGTCGTCTGCCAGCGGCGGCGCCGGTTGCTGAATCGCCGACGAACGCCCGCGCAAAGAGATGGCCGTCACCTTTCCGGCGTCCGCCGGCGCGGTGGTGCGCGGCACCAGCAGCAAAAGATGATGCGCCACGGCGGCCAGCACCACGGCCACGCAGACCGCGTACCAGACCAGGCGCCGCCGCCGCCCATCGTCCGGCGGATCGAAGATGCGCGGATTTAGCAGCGTGCGATCGAGCGCCGCCGCCGTCTGGAAGCAGCCAAACGCCGCCAGCAGGCTCGCCACAAGCAGCAACACCCCGCGCCGCTGGAACTGCAGTGAGCCGAAATAGGCGTGCCGCGCCAACCGGTCCATCTCGCGCGCCCACGCGGCGGCCGACGCGTCGTCCGCCGCCTGCCGCCCCGTCTCCAGCGCCTTGGCCAGCACCGGCGACTGCACCGTCCGGACCGGGGCTCCACTCCGCCAGCTCACGATAAGCAGCACCGCCGCCACCAGGGTCGTCGTCAGCGCGACGAGCCCGCAGTTGACGAGCGTCTGGCGCCACCGCTGCCGCCGTGCCTCCTGGCCGGGGCAGTTCATGCGCCGCCCTCCCGAGTGCGCCGCCGTCCCTGCGGACAAGCTTCGAAACAGCGGCCGCAACCGACGCAACGCGCGGCCTCGATTGTGTAGTCGCGGCGCGGCGTTCGCCGCCAGAGACCCAGCAGGCGCCAACCGAGCACCAATCCGGCCAGCGCGCCCATCAGGCCCCCGCTGCGCCGGAAGCCGGCCACGCGCGTGGCGACCGTGCGCCGCAGGAGCGGCTCGTCGCCTCCCATTTCGCGGAACCCCTCGACGCGCAGTGCGATGTAGGGATCCTCTGTCAGGACGGGCTGGTCGATGGCGGCCAAGAGCAGAACGTCCGGATGGCGCAGCGAGAGCCGTACCGCGAGCGTCCGCCCGCCCCACCCCATCAGCAACGCCAGCACCGGCAGCAGGAGCAGATGCAACAGCACCGCGCGCCGCTCGGCGGGCGCTACGCCGTGCGGATCAGGCTTGACCGGCTCGCGGATGGCGTCGACCGGGCAGACCCGCTCGCAGAGGCGGCAGTTGACGCACTCGGTCGGGGTGATACG
>CAYPJN010000091.1:0-8309 GCA_964411055.1 uncultured Lentisphaerales bacterium
GCTCGGGCTACAACGGCGTCCTCTCGATCGAGTTCGAGGGCATGGAGGATGTCCTCGCCGGCCTGCGCATCGGGCAGGCCAACCTGCGCCGTCTGGTGGAACTCGCCTGACATGAGCGCCAGACCTCCGTCGCCGGGCGCGCCGTTCGACACGGTGCATGACCTGATCGTCTTCGGCGCCGGCTACGCGGGGTTCGGCGCGGCGCAGCAGGCCCAGCAGTCGGGCAAGCGCGTCCTGCTGGTGGATACGCGGTGCGACCTGCTCTGGGAGAGCAGCCGCACGTTCCACGCGGAGAGCGGTCCCTGGACGGGGCGCTTCGGCGGCTTCGGCCGCGCCATGTCGATCATCACCGGCATCGGCGGCGATCGGATCGATGGCGGGCAGTCGGAGTGGGCGGCAAACGAGCTGCTGCGCGACGTCGGCATGCCGCGCCTCTATTACGCCACACCCGTGACCGTCGAGTGCGCGGGCACGTGCCTTGCCTCCGTCACCGTCGCCTGCCCCGAGGGGTTGCGGCGCCTCGCCGCCCGGCAATGGATCGACGCCACCGAGGAGGGACGTCTGACGCGCCTCTGCGGCGCGCTTCCGCCCCCCCGTCCGCCCGCCCGGCGACTCGCCTACGCCATGCTGCAGCGCCTCGGCTGGCCGGCGGAGGAGACGCTGCCCGTCGCGCTGCCGGCGTTCCCCGATGTCCGTGCCACCTGGCAGCCGTCGCACTGGACGGCCGAGCGCGCCTTGCAGATCGTCGCGCCGGGGCGCGGGACGCCGCCGCTCGCCGAGCTGTTGACAGCCGGACTCCAGGCTCTTCGCAACCTTATCGGCCCGGCATGCGACGAGGCCTTCGTCAGCCACGCCAGCTACGCGTTCTATCCCGAATACGAGGCGGGCGACGCGGCTGAAACACCCGCCGCCAACCTTGCCCTGGCCGTGCCGGGGCTGGCGCGGCAGCCGACACGTACGCTCTGCGACCGCTACGAACTCGGCTGCCACGCGCTGGCGCAGCTCGACGGACGGCCGGAAGCCGCGGCGGAACTGCCACCGGCGCCCCCCGCGCCGCCGCAGCCCGAGGGCGCGTTCGAGGCGGAGATCGTCGTGGCGGGCCTCGGCACCGCCGGCGCACTGGCCGCCATAGCCGCCGGACGTTCCGGCCGCCGCGTGCTGGCCTTCGAGGAGCAGGCCTTCCCCGGCGGCGTCGCGGTGGCGGCCGGCATACATGCCTATTACTACGGCTGCCCCGGCGGCCTTCAGGAGGAGATCGACCAGGAGGTCGCCCGCCTGATGCCCCTCTTCGCCCGGCGCAACCACTGGCCGGCGGGCTTCCATCCGCACGCCCGGCGCGCCGTGCTCGACCGGCTGCTTGCGGCCGCCGGGGTCGAGGCGCGCTATCATTGCCGCATACTCGCCGTCGCGCGCGACGGCGGACGGATCGTCTCGGCCACCGTCGCCACGCCCGAGGGCATCCGTACCGTCCGGGCGGAAGCCTGGATCGACGCCACCGGCGAGGCCACCCTCTGCCACTCGGCCGGTGTTCCCAGCCTTCTCGGACGCGGCGGCGACGGCAACCTGCACGCCTACTCGCAGTCGTGCTCGGCCTTCAGCTACATGCCGCAGCAACTCACCGCCTTCATCAGCAACACCGACGCCGGCTTCGTCGATCCCAACGACGCCCTCGACCTGACGCGGGCGCGGGTGGAGGGTCTCCACGGCTACGCCCTGCAGGTGACCAACGCCTTCAACCGCGCCGCCGGAATGGTGCCGTCCGTCGGTCTCCGGCAGGGACGCCTGGTCGAAATCGACTACCGGCTCACACTGGACGATCTCTTCGAGCGGCGTCGTTTCGACGACGCCATCGGCTTCACCGGCGGACACTACGACAACCACGCCGACGACTACTTCGCCGAGAGCGACAGCGCCGCGATGCTCGTCTGGGGCGCCGGCTGCTGGAGCGCGCGGACGGCCTGCGAGATTCCGTACCGCACCCTCCTGCCGCGGGGGCTCGACAATCTCTGGGTGGCCTGCCGCGCCGCCGGTGGCACGTTCGACGCCAGCATGAGCTTCCGCATGCAGCGCGACATGCACCGCCTCGGCGAGGCGGCGGGACTGGCCGCCGCACTGGCCGTGAAGAATCACACCAGCAGCCGGTCGATTCCCTTCGACGCCCTCCGCCAGGCACTGCTCCGCTCGGGCGCCCTGCAGCCGCCGCTGGCGGACGTACATCATTTCGGGCGCGCGGTCAGCACGCTGGAGGGCGACGCCGTGCTCAACGGCCCAGCCACGGCGGACAACCTCCGGGCGTGGATCGACGCGCTCGCGACCCCGGCGCCGGGGCTCGCTCTCTGGCGCCTCTACCGCCTCGGCCCGGAAACGGCGCGCAAAAAGATCGCGCCACTGCTGCGTCCGCGCGCGGAGGAGCCCGCATCCCTGGATGCCGCCTACCATGCCGCCCTGCTCCTTTGCGCCTGGGGCGATGGCGCAGGCGAGCGGATACTGGCCGCGATGGTCGCGCGCCGCGCGCCGCCGCCTTCCGGCGGCAAGCAGGTGGCCCGGGACTGGGCGGCCGCCTGGGCGCTCGGCTGCGGCGGCACGCCGCGCGCCTGGCGCGTCCTCGCCGACTATGCGGCGGATGCCGCGAATCCCGTGCTCGCCCGGCTGACCGCGGCCGTCAGTTGCGCGCGCATCGCGCGGCGCCACGCGCCACGCCCCGCCGACCGCGCGCGCATGGCCCGGATGCTGCCGACACTCGAAAGCTGCCGTCAGAAGTTGCGCCCATGGCAGGCCGCCTTCGTGACGGAACAGGTGCGGATCGCCTTTGCGCTGCCACGCGATCCGTCCGCACTTGAGCCTTACTGCGGCGATCCCAGTCTGCTGGTCCGGCGCGCCTTTACATCTTTTCTGCCGACTGCAGAAAATCTTCGATCATCCACCGACTGATGCTGATGGGATGCGGGATCGGCGGCAGGCCGCCGCGGTCGAACCAGCCGGCCTCGCCGATCTCCTCGCCGTCCACGCGGACTTCGCCCGACGCGTGTTCCGCGGTGAACCCGATCATCAGGTTGTTTGGGAAGGGCCACGGCTGGCTGGCGAAGTAGCGGATGCCGGCGACCTCGATGCCGACCTCCTCGCGGATTTCCCGCGACACGGCCTGCTCGATCGTCTCGCCGGCCTCGACGAAACCGGCGATCACGCTGAAGAAGGACAGCACACCGCGGGCGCGCCGCGCCAGCAGGATGCGGTCGCCGCGCGTAATCCGGGTGATGACCACCGGATTGACACGCGGAAACACGTCGAGTCTGCACACCGGACAGGTCATGGCGCACTCGATCGGCTTGCGCTCCAGCGGCCGTCCGCAGGCGCCGCAGAAGCGGTGGGTGCGCCGCCAGTGAATGAGTTGGAAGGCGCGCTGGATATCGGCATAGCGTTGCGGCGTCACGCAATCGAAACAGTCACGCAGGCCCATCAGGGGCTGGCCGCCGGGAACCGGAGCCGCCCCCGCCAGATCAAAAACCCCGACATGCGCGCCATCCACAAAGGACGCGAAGGTCTCGATGGGCTGCGCGTCGTCGTCACAACGCGCGAAGGCTTCCGGGGCGCACGGATCGGGCGGCATCCGAAGCTTGTCACCCAGGAATGCGTAGGCAGTCATAGACAATCACGGCAGCGCGAAGAGCCGGTCGACGTGAGGTTTGATGGCCATGGCCCAGCGCTGGTAGCCCGGACGCCCCGGGTGGAGGCCGTCGGGAAAGACTTCCGCCGCGATCGAGCCGTCCGGCTCGGTCATGACAGATGACAGGTTCAGGAAGAAGACGTGCTTGTTGTCCGCCAGGCGCGCGGTCTGCGCGTTGACGGCGCGGATCTCGTCGCCGGCGGGCGGCACAAAGGTGCGTCCCCGGGGGAAGATGCCCAGCAGGAGGATGCGCGTGGCGGGGGTCTTGGCACGCAGATCCTCGACCAGCAGCCGCGTGCCCAGGGCCACCTCGTCGGGCGTGAAGCCGTTGGAGAGGTTGTTGACGCCGATCAGGAGCACGATGACACGGGGCTTGATCTGGTCGTAGACGCCATGGGCCACGCGCCAGCGCAGGCCCTGGATCCAGTCGCCGCTGATGCCGTGGTTGGCGGGGGAGTAGGCGGCGAAATGCTCCGCCAGTAGTTCCCGCGGCCAGCCGGCCGTTATCGAGTCGCCGAGGAAGATTAGCGACGGGGGCTGCTTCAGGGCGGCGGCCGAGAAGCGTTCATGCTGGCGCACATAGCCCTCCTGCAGGCCGCCGCGCGGGTCGCGGTGCGGCGTGATCTCCGTGATCTCGGGCGATAGAATGTTCACGGGCGGCGGCGGGGTGGCGCCTTCCGGCCAGCGCTCGAGCGTGAAGTGGAGCGCGAAGTAGCCGCCGGCGGTCGGGCCTGGGCCGACCATGACGTAGACGGCGTCGCCGCGGACGAGCCGGCCCAGGTTGCGCTGGAAGAGCGTCGGACGGCGCTGGCGCGGCACCGCTCCGGAGAGGATCTCCCGGTCATTGAAAAAGACTTTGAAGACGATGCCGTTGGTGTCGCCCCCATAACGGTGCGCGAGGTTGCCGTGGCGGAGCCAGATCTCGCCGGGCGCCTCGTTGGTGATCGTGTAGCCGGCGATCCAGTAGCGCGCCACCCTCTGCGGATCATTCGCCTCGGGCGGCCCCGTCAGGTTGATCCGGGGTTTCCGGCTGTCGACCTTGCCCGCCGCGTTGGTCAGGCAGAAAAGTTTCGAGACCGGATCATAGGGCACCGGCTCATAGTGCCGCGCCTGACCGACCGGACCGCCGGCATTCCAGAGGAACTGCCAGCCCGGCGGGCAGACGTCGCGCGCCCGCGCGGCCTCGCCATAGACCGCGACAACCTCCTGGGCCTGCGCCGAAAATGCGGCACAGGCGCAAACCAGGAGCGCGAATACAGCATGGGTTTTCATGCGGCAAGCCTTTCCGTACGTCTGCTTCCCAGGATGTCTGCGGCAAACGCCACATACATCGCCACCGTCGGCGTAACCAGCAGCTATCATGCCAGCCGCGCCGGGGCTGGCAGGCGGGGTGGCGCCGAACTTCCGGAACGGACAGGCCGGGGATCAGGGGTTCGCAGTCCGGGACGTCCCGCGCCACCGGATTCCATGTTCTTGAAATATAGGGGGCACTTCCAGGTCACTTCCATTGCACCTGTCCTTTGCATCCCGCTTCCGCTTCCTGTATGCTCTATACCCAACTTGGCCCCCTATGACTGACAACACCCGCCTCCCCCACGCGTTTCAACCCCGGCTGCCACGCCTGGCGCTCCTGTTGCTGCTGCCCCTGCTGTCAGCCACAGCCGCGCCGGACATGGGTGCACGGCTGCCGCCCCTGCCGGCGGAACGCGCATTTGCCGCGCGCCTGCCCCTCCTAGTCCGGCAGATCCCGGCACTCACCGCCGCGGCCGAGGCCGCCGCCGCGCGCCTGCTGGAGCATCCCGAGTCGCGCCTGGTGTTTCCCTACATCGAGCAGATGGGCTTTGCCGAGGAGATGATCTCGCGCGCCGGTGGCCTCGCCTCCGCCACCTCCACCTTGGGCTACTCGCGCGCAACCCCTTACGACGTGGCCATCATCGCCGTGCGCGACTGGGAGACCCAGGCCGAACTGATGCAGCGCCGCGTGGCGGCCTACCAGACCGCCGGCTGGCTGGTCACGGTCATTGGCTCTGCCCGCGGCAAGCCGGATGGGCTGGGCGAGGACTTCTTCATCGACAACGGCGCGCCCGGCCCCGGCGCGGGCGAAGGACGCATCAGCGCCCTCGCCAATGTCGCCCTCGGCTGGATGTGGTGCTGCGAATACGCGGCGGCTCTGTCGCGCCGCGGCTGGTTCCCGGGCATCCTGCACAGCGTGGCCGACCGCGACATGGATTACTTCAACGATTCGCTGGCGCGGCCCGACGCCCGCGCCTGTCTCGTTCCCTGCGCCGTGCCGGTCGAGGCCGGCGCGCTGGCCCGGGCCTACCATGCACGCGTCGAACAGCTCCTGCGCGACGTGGCCTCTCCGCGGATCCAGCGGCAACTGGCCGACGCGGCGGAAATCGTCGCCCGCCGCATGGCCGCCGGCGGCACGGTGGTCCTTGCCGGCATGGGCCATCTCATCCTGACCGAAGTCAAATGCGACAACCGCGCACCCTGGACCGGCCTGCGCGTGGTAAACCAGATCGAGTTCAGCCTGCGCACGCACCTGCGCAAGGGGGATCTGCTCGTCTGGATGACCTATTGCGGCATGAACTCGCGCTGGGACGACTACGCCTGGCACATCGCCGCCACCGAGGCGGACCTGATCACCAGCTACGCACCCGATCCCGTCTGGAGCAGCAACGCGCCCCCCACGCTCGCCCACATCGACCAGGACTGGGTGCTGCCCGACGCCGAGGTGCCCATCCCGCTGCCGCCCGGGCGAATGGCGCCGGTCAGTGGCCTCAACGTCACCTTGCTGGCGCGCATGCTCGACGATGCCGTGGCCGCACGCCTGGACGCGCGCGCGATCGCACCGCATCCCCCGGCGCCCGACCGGCTCGATCCTGAATTTCTGCATCAGGCCGGCATGCGCCAGTGGTTCGGTCAGGCGGGCGGACGCTCCGAACTGTGGCGGGGCACTTGGAGCCTGATCGACACCAACGGCCAGCCGCTCTGCGACACGGCATTCGATGAGCTCCGGAACCTGTCAGACGGGCGTATGGCCGCGCGCGTCAACGGTCGCTGGGGGTATGTCGACAACAAGGGCGCGTGGATCGTGCCACCAACCTACATCGAGGCGGGCAGCTTCCGCAACGGTTCGGCCCAGATCCGTACCGAACGACATGAAGGAATCATCGACACGGCCGGGCGGCTGCGCTTTCCCCTCCAATACAACCAGCTCCGCGAGATCGAGATGGGACGCCGCGGCCGCGCGGCGCCACGATCCGACCTGCTGCTGGCCGAGGCTGGCGGACGTTGGGGCCTCATCGACCGCCACACGGGAACAAACGTGCTACCTTTGGCCTGGAAGGGGCTGCAGCATGTCGCCGATAATCGGCTCGCTTTCCAGTCGACCAACCTGCTCTGGGGGCTGATGGATTACGCCGGCGCGGTCATCGTTCCCGAGGTGCATGAAACGATCTTCCCCTTCCACGGCACGGCGGCCCGGGTCATCCGCAACGGGAAATTCGGGGCGATCGGCCTCGACGGCCTGGTCGTGGTCGAACCCGCCTTCGACCACATCCGATCGATCGCCGGGGCGTCGCTCGTCGGCACCCGCCAGGGCCATACGGGGCCGATGACCCATGTCGGCGAGCCCTTGCCCATTGAAGCGCCCGCGCGCTTCAGGCGAACCATCCCCTTCACGCCGGCGTTGCGTCTGGCGCAGGCGATCGAGGCGCCGGTGTGGGGGCTCGTCAATGCGAGCAACGAGACGTGCCTCGTCCCCCTGGTCTACGAACAGCTCCAGCGTCTCGACGCGCAACGCCTGCTTGCCTGCCGGGACCGGTGCTGGGGTGTGATCGACACGAACGACCACGTGATTGTGCCCCTGCGCTACGAGCGTCTGGCCGGCGTTGACGACCGTACCCTACTCGCCCGCCGCGAGGGTCGCTGGCTGCTGGTCGACCTCGCGACAACAGCCGAGGAGCCGCTCGACGGCTACACATTCATCGCGCCCCTGGGCCAGGGCCGGCTCAAGGTCCTGCGCGACGGGAAGTGGGGGGTGATCTCCCTCGCGGGCGAGATGCTCATCCCGGCGGAGTACAGCTTCATCTACGACATATGGAAGGAACAGTTGATCGTCGCGAGAGGGGGGCGGTGGGAAGAGACCGTTGGCCATGCACCGCGCCTGGTGGAACGCAGGATCGGCCTGGTCGACTGGACCAACCGCGAGGTAGTGCCCTGCCGCTACGAGGCGATCAACCCCTACGCTCACGGTACCGGAACCATTGCCGTGGCCACGACCCTTGACTCGATGCCCCCGCAACCATGACTGGGATTTCGACCATCGGAAGCAACCAGCACGCTTCTCCGGCAATGGAGTGTCGATCGAGTTGAACGTGCCCGGGCGCTTCTAGGCAAAAATAAACAATATTTTTCCCCAAGGGGCTGACTTTCCATAGCGTTTGTCATATATATACCAACATCGCCGTCGAATCCACCAATCCAGCCTTCAGCAGCCTGGACGGAGTCCTGTTCAACTGAGCCCAAGTCAGTGAAACGGGGATGTGCCCGCGCCAGGCCGGATCGGTAATCGGCTAGCCACAGGGGGGGCGCGCGGAGGGCGCATGCTGGGTGGGCGGAATGCCGATGGGCTCATGGA
>CAYPJN010000092.1:0-8291 GCA_964411055.1 uncultured Lentisphaerales bacterium
ATGCGGACGGTGGCCCAGAACTGCCGGGGCTCGCCCTTGGCGAGCGGCAGAGGCTGCAGGATGGCCGCGTCGGCCACGGCCTCGCGCATGTAGTCAAAATGTGTTTCACCCGGGAGCAGCGGCATGCGGTCGCCGCCCCACCGCGACGCGTGCCGTGGAAAGGGGTAGCTGACCCAGACATGCTCGGAACCGCCGGGCTTGTCGACGCGCACATAGTGCTCGCGATTCTTGATGTCGACCTTGACGAGCCCGTCGTCGTGCAGCAGCAGGTCGGGCATCAGCTCGCGGCGGGTGTAGTCGTCCATGTAGCTGTACCAGGCGCGCCCCGGCTGCCACCAGCACTTCACCACGCGCAGATCCACCTGATTCGCCGGAATCTCGCCGCCGCCGCCGATGCGGCGCAGCGCGCCCGCCTGCAGCGTGAGACGCGCCACATCCTGATGCGGATCGACGACGAACGAGGCCGGCACGAACTCCCCCTTCGCGCCGACCAGATCGATGCGGTCGCCGCGCGTCTCCGGCGCGGGCGGCGTCTCGGGCGTGAGGGTCACGGCACTGATGGCCGGCACGACATGGCAGGCAACGGGCTTGCCGGACCATGGGTCGGGCGCGGCGGGGGGAACGGGCGTATCGCCGGCAGCCACCGTGAGCTGCCGCAGCAAAACCTCGCGCCGCAGGGCGGTCGCGTGCCGTTCGAAATCCATCAGGACGGGAATCTCGCGGAAGGCGGACTCGACTTCCGCCGCCGCCCAGCGGTTGATCTCTCCGAGCCGGCTTCCCAGCGCCACGTAGCGCGCCGCCAGCGGCTGCAGGATGGCGGCGTGGAAGGCGGGATCGCCGCGCCCGGGATCGCTCCAGCGATTGGTCACGGCTGGCATGGCCTGCGTATAGGTCTCCCAGGCGCGCTGGATCAGGTGGCGCTGGATCGCGAGCCGCTGCTCCGGCGTCGGCGGCTGCCACGCGACGCGTCCCCAGCGCCCCGGCTCGCGCTCGCGCCCGCCCCAGGTGAGATTGACGGGATTGCCGCGCACAATCGTGAAGCCCCACGGCTCGTCGTGCCCGTCGAGGAACGGCAGGCGGTTGTGGAGGCTCGTCCAGGGAATGAAGATGGCGGTACCAAGCTTGTCGCCGACCGGGGCCGTCTCTACGCGGACCGCGCCCGGCAGATCGCTGGAGACGCTGTCGGCGCTGTTGGGCAGGCGGAAACGCACCTGGAAGGGATGGATCTGCCGCATGCTGGTGGAGAAGTAGAGATCGACCCGTCCGCCGCGGCGGTCGGTCTCGAGGTAGATGTGCCATCCCGCCGGATCGTAGACCGTGTAGAACACGGTGGCCGGGTCGGCGAGGGCCGCCTTCTCCGCATCGGTGAGCGCGTGGTCAGAGAGGAGATCCCAGAGGGCGGGGTCGATCGCCTTGTTCTCCCGCGGCGCGGGGTAGAAGCCGCCGGCGCGGCGCGCGGGCTCGCGCGCGAGGGGCGACTGCGCCCAGGCGACGACGCCGGAGGGCGCGGCGTCGACGAAGGCGCAGAGCGTGCGGTTCAGGGGCATCGCGCCAGAGGCGTGCAGGGCCAGCTTGTGCGTCTCGAGGACGCGCGCGACATCGTACTCGCGCGCATGGACGTAGAAGACCGCCGCGTCCCAGAAGGCCGTGACCTGGGCTGCGAGGTCGAGTTGCACGAAGGGCGGCGGCGCGGTGCCCTTGCCGTCCGCCACAGCGGACGTCTCTCCGGCATCGAGACGTTCGAGCATGCCCGCCGTTGGATCGCCGGCTTCGGTCGAAAGCGCGGCCTTGATGCGGCGTTCCATGGCCGGAAAGTCGTTGCGCAGTCCATGGGTGCCGGCAGCCTGGAGCAGCAGCGTCAGCCGCTCCGCCGGCGTGGTCTCCTTATGATCCGCGAGCTTGACCAGCGTCGCATCGAGCAACGCGGCGGCCTGCTCACGTTCCGCCGCGTCGTCGGCGGCCTTCAGCGCCTCGAGGGCCGCGCCGCGGGCGTTGCGGGCATCCCAGACCTTGCGACCGCGGTTCAACTGCTCCCGTCCGCGGCGCATGGCGGCATCGAACGCCTCGTTCGCCTGTACATTCAGCGTCGCCAGGAGCAGCAGCACGAGGAGGCACAGCCCCGGAACGCGCAACGTCCAACGCGCAACGTCTAATGTCCAATTTAAGGCGGGACAGCCTTCAGCGTTCTGTACTTCCCTGAACGCTGAACCCTGCCCCCTGAGCCCTCTGTCGAAATAAGACATCGTTCACGCGCCTCATTCCATCATTGCACCATCAGCACCGTCCCGACTGGCCGGTACATGATCTCGCCCGTCGTGTAGAGCCTCGACAAATCCCAGTTGGCCTCGGCGCCGGGCAGATCAAGTGTCTCGAAAGTGCCGCTGACAGTGGTGAAGTCCAGGATGTCGAAGGTGTCGCCTCTGGCCGGCTTAAAACCGTCGATCAGACTCACCGCCAGCGTGCCAAATGCCTGGAGCGTGCCCGATACCACGAGGCGATCCATAACGTCTCGAACAGTTCCGCCGAGTTCAAGCGCGATGGTGCCGCGGACAGCGCCGTTGGTGTTGACCAGGCTGGCGCCGTTGGTCAGCACGCCGAATCCACCCGTTCCGCCCGGTGCGAAGCTGCCGCTGTTGTACGTGGTCGATCCGACCTTGCCGCTCCCTTCGATCACCCCGCCGTCGATGGTCAAGGTTCCGGTGTCGAACAACTGACCGTGATCCAGAACCACACGGCTCCCCGTCTTCAACACCAGTTTGCCCGAGTAATTCCATATCTTGAACAAACCACCGTCCGAAACACGAAAGCTGCCCGACGCCCCGCAATCGATCGTCGTGTTCAGCGACCGGATCCACGATCCTGAACCTGAGACGTGTGTCGCGCTCCCGGAATTAAACGCGATGTTCCCAGAACCGCCGTCCATGGCGCCGCCGTTCGTCACCACCAGCGTCCCTCCCGCCAGCACAGTGTATCGGGCCTGTCCCAGGGTCGATCCATCGACAACGAGCGTGGCGCCATTGTCGATTCCACTCCCGGTCAGGCGTCCGATGCAACCGCTGACGCCGACCACCCGCACGCGGGTATTTCCCTTGATTCCGTAATATGGAGCGCTGGTTCCAAACGCCAGTAGTCCATTGGTGATCGTCATGTCCAATGTATTTCCACTCACGCCGAGAACGGGGCCGCCATAGGTCACCGTGTATTTGTTGCCCTGCAGATTCCAGGCCAGCGCGCCCTGCTCGACCTTGAACCGGTAATTGGTCACTGAAGCGCTCCAGGTCACCGTGTAGGGTGCCGGCGTGAGAATGTTGAAGACCGCCGTGTTGGTCTCCACCGGCACCTGGTTTGGACTCCAGTTAAGCGGGTTCAAGAAGTCACCGCCAGCGGTATTGGTCCATGTGACATTGTATTCCGCCGCCCGCGCGGCGGAGCTCGCCGCCAGGCAGCCCACGACCAGCACGAGTCTGGCCAAGCAGTTCACCGGCTTGCTACGTTTCATGTCCCCTCTCCTTCCTTGTTGTCGGCATCCTGACAACCCTGAACCATGAACGCTCAACGCTGAACGTTTAACTCTCAATGCACAGAGATCAGCGTTAAACCCTGTTATCCTTCATCCTTCGCCTTATCCCCAAAGACCACGCTAACGGGGCCATAGAGCCCGCCGCAACGCGATTCGCGCTCGAAGGTGTACTGCATCTTGTCGTAGGGGGAAATTGGCCGATTTCCCGCGCGCCGGCGTCGCAGGGCGCCAGGCGCGGCGATGGCATTCGCCAGGGTGTTGCTCACCTCGACCTCGAGCCGGTTGACGCCGCGGCGCAGCCGTTCGGACAGGTTAAAGCGGCAGGGTCCCCAGAAGCGGCGGCCGATCTCCCCGCCGTTGAGGGTGACGGTGCAGGCGAACCGTACATCGCCGAGGTCGAGGATGGCATCGCCGCCGCGCGGCGCGTCGAAGGTGACGGCGTAACGCGCCGCGCCGCTGAAGGCGGCGCCGAGCGGGTGCCTCCAGTCGCCCAGGGCTGTCTTGCGCGGCCGGACCTTGCATTCGATGATCTCGTAGTCGCGCTCGCCGACATTGTGCCGGCGCAGCGGCTCGATGGTCCAGCCGCTGTCGAGTTCCAGGCGTGCGGCGCCGGGGCGGAACTCCGGCTCCACCACGTCGGCGCGGGTGCCGCAGAGGAGAACCAGCGACCCGGCCGGTTCGAACTCCCAGGTCACCGCCACCCCCCCTGGTTGCATCGCGTGCCTTACCGCGTGGCAGAGCCCGTCGTGCGGGTCGCACCGCACCGGCGGCGTGCGCTCCGGCAGCAGGATCGTGACGCGGACCGGGCGCATGGACTCGTTGGTCAGGAAATAGAGGGCGTGGCCGGACCAGACCCGCCGGGTGCAGCGGATTTCACGGTTGCGCGGGCTGAGCTCCACCGTCGGCGCGGCCTGCGCCGCTCCCCCCACGCCGCGCAGCACGTGCCCACCCGCGGCCTCGAAACGCGCGAGCGTCACGCGCGCCGCCGGCGCCATCCATCGGGTCTCGGGGATCACCAAGGTGTCGTAGCGCATGCGCCCGACCGCCAGCGCCCCGCCGCGGCAGACGGCGGCGGCGAGAGCGTCGTCGTCGATGAAGTCGAAGTCGCACTGCCGCTCCTGCAACCGGCGCGCCATGGCGAAGTGCTGCGCGATGGCGCGCCGGCGGTGGGCGCCGCCGGCCCAGATGCCGCGCACGTCGTAGTAGCAGGCGGTGGCGGCGGCGGCGCGGCCGCGGGTCATGAGGTACCCTAGCCGCGCGGCGTAGCGGTGCATGATGCCGAAGTAGGGCCAGAGGGGATCGGCCGGCCCGAAGTGTGGGCGGCAACCGCCGAGTATGTCGTCGCCCTTGACCTTCTGGCTGATGTTGCTGAGGACGAGCATCGTCGCGCCCTGCTGATACTGGTGGTCGACGACCCATTTCATCTGCAGCGGCTCTAGGCCGTAGCCGAACGCGGCGAAGGTCTCGCTGACGACATGTTGGCGCCCATACTGGTGCGCCACCGACGAGGCGTACTTGGTGAAGGGACGGCTAAGCTTCCCCCTGGCCCGCGCCAGCTTCTGCCCCGGCTCGTCGTAGTAGACGGTGCCGCCCGGCTGCGCCGGAAAGAGCTGGCGCCAGATCACATCGACGCCCGGAAGGTCGAGCCCGCGCAGCGCGCGCATGATGTGGCCGTAGCCGTAGTCGGCGTTGCCGAACGGCTCGTCCTCGCCGCCGAAGTGGCCGCCCGAGAGAAGGTTGTTGCGGCGGCACCAGGCGCGTATCGGATGGAGGTAGCGCTCGACGATGAGCTGCGAGCGCACATCGTGCAGATCGACCCGCGCCTGCGTGACGGCGCGCGCCTCGCGGGGGCGCGGCGGCCGCAGCAGGGCCGGGAGGAAGGGCTCGATGGCGTATCCCTTGCGCCGCCGGAAGACGGCGCCCATGTCGTCGCACCATCCCATCCGTCCGGGATGCATCAGCGGGGCGCAGGGCTCGTCGGTGAACACGAAGCGAATCGTCGCGCCGAACTCCTTGCCGACCCACCGGCGGTAGCGTTCGTGCGTCATTTCGATGAAGGTATCGGTGACGCCCGTGGTCAGCAGGTTGGGATAGGGCGCCGCGACCTGCGGATCGCTCTTCAGCCGCATGACCGCGGGGCCCTTCGGCGAGTCGACCAGATACTGGCGCTCGAAGGCCGCGGGATTGCGTGCCAGCACCTGCCCGCAGGCGCCGCCCGAGGGCCAGCCGCCCTCGTCGTAAAGCCAGAAGTTCATCCTCAGCCGCCGGCACTCGGCCACCAGGCGGCACACCAGGCGGAAATAACCGGGCGAGAGGTAGTCGGGCGACATGGTGGTCGGCATCGTCCGCGGGCGGAACTCCCGCGGGCAAGGGTGGAAGCAGACCGACCGCGCATCGTGCGCCGCCATGTCGCGCAACTGCCCCAGCATAGCCTCCTCGTCGGCGGGGGCGGTGAACACCCAGAAGTAGCCGGGGTAGTATTCCGCGGCTGGGCCGGCAAATTGCCGCCTTGCGAAAATGCCAGTGGCTCGTCTCATCGGTCCCCTTGCTTTCCTTGCGACACTGCGCGCGGGCGGCCAGTCCTGCGGGCTCGAAAGAGAGATTTTGCCGATTGCCGCTGGACGCTCAGGAAGCGTCCGCCAGCAGTCCTTTGAGCGTCGCGTGAACCTTGTCGCCCGTGCGTTGCATTTCAGAAAGGATTTGGCGTACGCTCGCCGACGGGCAGCGCAGCGCGGGCGCGTAGCAGCCCAGGGCGCCCAGCAGCGCACCCGCGGGATCGAGCGCCGGCACCGCGAGGTTCAATACATGGCCGTCATGCGACAGGCAACGGGCGTGGCCGGCGGCACGGATGGCGTCGAGCGCGCGGTTCAGGGACGTCAGGGAGCGGATGTTGTCGAAGGCGCCGCCCGGCATGCCCCAGCGGGCGACGAGGGTTCTGCGCGTTTCCGGGGGACTCCAGGCGGCCAGCACGCGCGAGGTCGCGAGGCTGAAGAAGTGGCGGTGCGGCTCCATGTGGTTGACCACACGCACGGGATGGTCGCTCTCGCGGTGGTAGATGATGATGCGCTCGACGTCGGCCAGCACGCAGAAGATGACGCTCTCGCCGGTGGTCTCGACCAGGTCGTCGAGCAGCGGCGTCAGCAGCACGGCCCATTCGCCGGAGTGGTTGCGCAGCCCCATGCGGCGGCATTTGGGACCCTCGCGGTAGCGTCCGCCGCCCGGCGCCTCAGCGTATCCCGCGGCGATCAAGCTGCGCAGGATGTTGTGGAGCGTGTTGGGCCGCAGCCGCGTGCGCCGCGCCAGTTCCGAAAGCGAAAGCCCCTCACCGCCGCCGCTGGCGGCGGTCAATTCGTCCAGGACGCCGAGCGCCCGCATGACCGATTGGACGAGGGGAGTGGGCATAGCGTTATGGAATCATGCTTGCGAACGCGTGTAGGGACAAGCCAGGACGCAGGCGTCGAAATTGCAGGGGCGTCCCTTCTCGATGTGCGGGTGGCGCTTCAGGCCTTCGGCCAGGTTTTCGGCGGTGATTTCCGTCGGGGCCGGCACCGTCAGGTTCCAGCCGGTGTAGGCAGTGCCCTCCGCCGCGATCAGCGAGAAGCGCTTGGCCCAGTCGCAGCGCGCGGGGTCGATCAGGCGGAAGGTGTCGGCCACGCCCTCCTGATCGAGCCGCACGTCGCCGAGGAAGGCCGAGGTCATGCAGCGCTTCAGGCAGTTGTCGCAGGTGTCGCACTTGTCGGTGCGCCACGCGGAAAGCGGCGCGTCGGCCGGCAACTCGCGGTCGATGATCAGCGCGGCGTAGCGCAGGTGCGTGCCGTGCTCGGGGTTGACCGGAAAGCCGCCCTTGCCGAGGCGCGCGAGCCCCGCCGCCCAGGCGGCGAAGCGGTTGCTGAAGGCATCGGGCTGCTGGCCACGCGGGTTGGCTACGAACGAGGCACTGCCCGTCAGGTCGAACGACCATTCAGCGCGGACGCCGTGGCGCTCGCAGAGGGCGATCGTCCGGCGCAGCATTATGGCCAGCAGGTTGACCGACTCGTACTGCCCGAAAGAGAGGGGGCCGACGGCCTCGGCGTCGTTCCGTGCCGTGTGCTCGACGCTGGCGGCGGGCAGCGGAAGGGCAAATACCACGACGCTGCGGGCGCCGGGCAGGTAGTCCGCCGGCGTCTTCAGCTTGCGTTCGCGGGAGGTCACCTCGGGCACCCTGGCCGAGAAGGCCCGCGCCTTGTCCTTGTAGTCGAAGATCGTCTGTCCGTCGAAATGCGGGCGCAACTGCGCCACGATCCGGTCGATGCGCCCGGTCGGCGCCACGCCGACAGCCACGGCTCCCTGCTCCGCCAGCAGGCGGCGAAGATCCGTCTCGAAATCGAGTCCGGCGGGCGTCCGCCCTTCGGTCGGCAACTGCACCCGCTTCGGCGACGGCACCAGCGCGGCCTCCGTCAGCAGGGTCTCGGTGACCTGCACGCGCCCCTCCGGCAGGCCGGCCAGGAGCTTCTGGATGGCCTCCTCCTGCACGCCGCTGTGGGAGACGGCGGTGTAGCCCGCGCGCTCCAGCTCGCGGACGGCGTCGTAGGCGGCCTGCTGCATGAGGTAGTGGCAGGCGCCCGCGAGCCGGTCTCTATACAGGGGCGCGGGCACGGTGAGGCCGAACGTGACGGCCGCCCGTGTGTCGGGCATGTGGGGATCGGTGTCGATCCCGGCCGCCGCCAGCTCCTCGCGCGACCAGACGACGGCGAAGTCGGCGCCTTGGCGCGCGGCCTGGCTGACCACGCGG
>CAYPJN010000093.1:0-5831 GCA_964411055.1 uncultured Lentisphaerales bacterium
GCGGCGCAGGGGGAATACGAATCCGCGTCCTTCGTCGTGATCCCGTTCGCGCCGGTGAAGGCCTTCGAGATCAAGGTTTCCGACCTGGCCGGCCCCGGGGGCCGCATCCCCGCCTCCGCCGTGGATGCGAAACTGGTGAAGCGCTGGATCCGGGCGGGCGGCGCATGGCTAAACTACCACTCGGACCGCAACACCCGGTTGCTGACGCCGGACATGCTGGTCAATGACGACAAGCTGATCGAGGTCGACGAGATTCGCCAGACGAACAAGGCCCGTCTGAGCTATCCCGATGGCGACGTCTATTGCGATATCAGCGAGAACCTCCGCCGGTACGAGTCCAATCCCCGGTTTGACGTCGAAAACATTCCCTTCAAGGATGCCGACACACTCCAGCCGGTCGAACTGCCGGAAGCCGGACGCAGCCAGCAATACTGGCTCACGGTACATGTGCCGGAGGATGCCGCGGGTGGCGTCTACCGAGGCACTGTTTCGCTCGTGGCGGACGGGAAGCCCGCCGGCGAACTCGCGCTGACCCTGCGCGTGTTTCCTTTCCAGCTCCCGGAGGCGCATACCTATTACGACCTGGACCGCGTCTTTTATGGAAACTTCTCGTTCCATCTGGGCGGACAGCACGGCACTAATGAGAAGCGCATGCGCGCCGAGCTGGAGATAATGAAGGCCCACAACATGCTCTATCCCAGCGGGCCTTTGATGAATTCCGACGAGAACTTTGACATGCAGGTCCGTCTCCGCCGGGAACTCGGCTTCCCCAACAAGCCGCTTTTCGCGGGAAGCTCGGTCTGCAGCCCGTGGGTGAAGCTGAAGGCGGCGGAGCGCACCACCGAAAACTACCAGAAGGTTATCGGTGATTTCGAGCGTACGACCGGTGCGTTTCTGGACCGGATGGAGAAGGCTTTCGGACACCGTGACGTCTACATGTACGGGATTGACGAGGCCGGGGGCTATGGCGCCCTGATCTATGCGCAGGAACCGTCGTGGCTGGCCGTGAAACGCCTCGGCGCCAAGATCCGCACCACGGGAATGTCCGCCGCCAACCTCAATTTCGTTTCCGACACGCAGGACATGCTGGTCAAGGCCAGCGACGTGCTGAAGACCGAGGCGGAGCACTGGCATGCCGCCGGCGGGTTGATCATGAACTACGCGCGCCCCTTCCCGAGCACGGAGAATCCGCTCAACATGCGCCGTCGCATCGGCATGGGCATGTACCTGAGCCATTACGACGGCATCATGATCCACGGTTTTGTGGCCTCCCCGGACCGCGTCAACGAGTTCTTCAACAACGGCGCAAACTACCGCCACTTCAGCGTCGCCTATCCGCAGGTGGACGGGGTGATCGGCACCCTTGCGATTGAAGGCGTCCGCGAGGCGTTCGATGACATCCGCTACGCCACGCTGATGAAGCGGCTGGCGACCGAGGCGATGAACAGCGAACGTGATGATCTGGTCCGCGAAGGGAAGCGCCAGCTCGTCTGGCTCTCCCAGATGCCCGCGTACGACGGCGACCTCGACTATCTCCGGCTGGCCTTCGCGCACCGGATCATGATCCTGCAGTATCTGTCCGAAAAACACGGAGTGAAATAACATGAACATCTGGAAAATTCCGTGTGCCGTTGTGATGCTGTCCCTGGCCTGGATGCCCTGCGTCCACGCCGGCAAGAACCTCCACAAGGTGCAGTTCGGCGCCCCGGCAGGCGCCTTCGACGCCATGCTGTCGACCGATCCGGACGGTTGGGATTTCGGATTCCGCCCGTACAGCGCCTCCGCCGCCGACCTGCTCGTCACCGACCCCGCGGTCGAACGCGAGGTGGCAGCGGGGCAGGTCATCGCGGGGGCACGGCCCACCGCCATGCGCATCTTCTGCGACGACGAGGGCTTCTACCTGCTCGTCTTCTCGGGCGAGCCCGATCTGGGGAAGGCCCTGGCCGAAGGGGATGCGCTTCCCCGCAGCACGATCGAGATGTTCTTCATGCCGGGCGACACCGACGAAGTCAAGATGCAGGCCTACTATCAGGTGATTTTTCCGCAGTCGACGCTCGACACCACCGCCCGGACCTTCCCGTGGCAGGCCAACGACCGCAACTTCAAGGACATCCAGGGGTGCTACAAGCTCGAAACGCGCATTCTGCCATCCGGGTACCTGACCAGATTCTTCGTGCCGTGGGACTGTCTCTGGAACCGTCTTCCCTTTTCCGGCCGGACGAACAACCTCTGGCGCTTCTCCATCATCCGCTGGTGTCCGGGCGGCGGCCAGACCTGGGGCGGAGTCGTCCATGAGCAGAGCCGCGCGGGCTATGTCCAGTGGCCCGACTTCACCCGCGAACAGCGCGCCTCCATCTACAAGAACGTGCTCCGCAAGGCCTGGAACCAGTTTCTGAAGACGATCGACGACAACAACCTTTCACGCGTCACTTTCCAGGATGAACCGTACCGCCGGGAACTGCCCGCCGTCAAACGCTCCTGCAACAGCTTCGCCGAGGACCGGGCGTTCCGCGAACAGTATTTCGAGCCCATGATCGCCGAACGCAAGCAGTTCGGGAAGCGCATCGGCGAGTTCGACCGGATGACGCCGGATGAACAGCGCGGCTTCTATGAGACGGCGGTGCCGAAGCTCATCAATTTCCAGTACGATCTCGAACAGGCGTATGCCGACCATCTCAAGCGGCAATTTCTGGCGGAGTGAGGAGAATTATCTGATGAAATCGGCACGGATCATGGTGGCGCTCCTCTTGTGCGCGGCGTCACTCTTCGGCCAACCTGCGGACGGGGACAAGATCGCCGCCTGCCGGCAGATTGCCGCCGACAAGGAGTGTCCCGAGGAGAAACTCGAAAAAGCATACGAGGACATCATCAACCTGATCGCGCGCAGCGACCGGAACGCGGCGGCGGAAGAGGCTGCGGCCATCGTCAAGGATGCGCGCCTCTCTCCGGAGCGCAAGGCGCATTTCACCTTCATGCAGGCCAGGCTAATCAGTAACCGCGCCGAGCGCATGGCCGTGCTACGTACGATTCCGCAGATCAAGGGCTGCCCGCCGGCGCAGTTGGTGAGCGCCTGGTGCATGCTGGCGGACGAATTCAGCCCGGATGAGTTCGCCAAACTGCTGGATCAGGCCAGGGCGTTCCCCAGGGAGAATCAGTTGGAACTCACTATTGCCTACAGAACGCTGCTGGTCCGCCAGGGGCGGGCGAGCCAGGCGGTCAAGGTGCTGGAAGCGTTCGGCATGGACGGTTTGGATGAGGCGCGGCGAGGTCAATATCATACGGTGCTGGCGCAGACCCACCTCGCCAACACGCGTTTCGACGGCTCGATCACGCCGGAAAACCTGCGCCACGCACTCGGGAGCTATCGGGACGCTCTTAAATACATGGGCGCCGCCTACGACACCATGCTGGACGCCGCGCAGGTGGAATACAGACTGGGAGATCACGAGGCTGCCGCCAAGTCCGTGGAACAGATTCTCGCCGGAAAGATCGGCGACCGGACGAAATTCGGTGCGCTGCTGCTACGGGCGAAGATCGCAATGAGCCGCGCGGAATATCCAGTTGCGGAAACGATTCTGGCGGAGGCGGATGCGATCGAGAACAAGGGGGGCGCCCTTCAGGATTTTTGTGAAGTCTACGCCGCCGCAGCCATGGCGCAACGCAAATTCGCCGAAGCCGCGGCGCGTGTGGAGCAGGCGATCAAGTCCGGCGGCAAGAACGCCGAGCGCAAGCTTGCCCCCGCCCTGGCGAACCTCAAGAAACGGGTGGCGGAGCAGAAGCGTTAAACCGCACTCCGCCAGCCAAGTCAGTAAGAGGTGAATGCGCCCGTAAAGCAGCATACGGCGCATTCCCGCATAACGCATTCCCGCTTGACCCCGGCCCGTCTTTCTGTCAACATTCGGTGGGTTTCAACCAAGGATTGCGGCATGGATTTCTGGGAAGCATACAAGATTCCCGTCGGGCACTGCGACCGTTTCCGGATCGACCATTTGTCGCTCTGGTTTTGGCATCAAGCAAAGGAATGGCGGCTGGCACACCGACTGGAGGAGACGCCGCAGTCGCTCGAACACACGCCCGATGTCCCGTGCCGGAGAACGTGGAATGGATCCGTTACGTCGATACCGAAGGGTGTCCGGAAATCCGTCTATGCCCCGTCGTGCCATTGCTGCCGCTGGTGGTTCGGCCCGAATCACCCATGCATTTGCTGCCGCGTTCAAACAGCAGTCTCTATGTTGGCATTCCGGTGTCGGTACGCGTCGAACTCCCCCTGCACAACGGCGCCCTGCGCCTGTCGGAGTTTCCCGTACAGGCACTCTCCAAGACCTGGTTCGGCACGCCCGACGATCCGCGGGGCCTGCTCTGCCTGGCGCTGCATTCCCGTGCACGACTGACCGTCGACGGACTGGGACCGGTCGACCCCGCGCGGGCAATCTGCACGATGCAGTTGAATAACGCCTCGCCCGGGATTCTGGAATACCGGATGCTGGCCTTGCTCACCGACCACCTCGGCATCTCCCGGGGCGGGGATGGACGGCTATGGGCGACCACGGTCGAGGTGACCTTCAAGGGGTCGACACCGACACCGGCATCCGCTATCTCGGCGGCCAGATCGTCAACAACCGTCGCCTCACCCCGCTCACGGAGCCGCGCAACCCCGTCACGGAAAGCCTCTCCAGCCGTCTGCTGGGGGGCTGGATACGATAAGGCAGGATAATGCCATGTTCGCCTCAATGATCGCCTGGTTGTCCACCAACCTCGCCGCCATGCTGCACGTCGCGGGTATTCTTGCCGCCGGGTGGCTGGCTGCCATGCTGCTGCAGCGCGTGCTGACCCGCGCGATGGCAGGGCCTTTCGGCAAGCCGGTGGCCATCATGACGGCCAAGGTTGTGCGTAATCTGATCATCGTCCTGACGTTCTTCAGCGCACTCTCGGCCTGCGGCATCAAGCTGACCGGCATTCTGGCCGCCGCGGGCGTGGCGGGCGTCGCCATCGGTTTCGCCGCCCAGACCAGTCTGTCGAACCTGATCAGCGGCATTTTCCTGATCGGCGAGAACGCCTTCCGGATCGGCGAAATCGTTACCATCGAAGGCACTACCGGCACTGTCTACAACGTCGGACTGCTGGCCACACAGGTGCGTACCTTCGACAACCGGCTGGTTCGCTACCCCAACGAAATGCTGGTCAAGCAGCCGATCATCAACGTCACCCGCTTTCCAATCCGCCGTTTGGATATCCCCGTCGGCGTCGCCTACAAGGAGGATCCGGCGCGTGTGATCGCCCTGCTGATTGAGATCGCCAACGCCAATCCGCTTGCCCTGGACGAACCCGCCCCTATCGTGATTTTCAACGGCTTCGGCGCTTCGTCGATTGATCTCACGCTGGGCGTCTGGTTTGCCTCCGCCGACATGCTCGCCCTGCGCACGTCGATCCTATGCGACATCAAGGCGCGTTTCGACCGCGAGGACATCGAGATTCCCTTCCCGCACCTATCAATCTACGCGGGGAGCAAAACGGCACCCTTTCCGATAGACCTGCCCACCCGCCTCGCGGCGCCGATCGCCAAATCGGCGTCCGGTGAACCGTAGGCCGTCGCGTGACTCCGGCTGGTTATCTGCAGCGAACCATCTGTGCTGAACATTTTGACTTGGTTTGGGATTCTGGTAAACTATTTCATTTTGATTCAGGGAAAGTGACTGCGATGGACGCGAGCGTGCAAGACGAACTGGCCCGGCTGGAAGAACGTTTTCTCACCGATCTGGAAGTCCATCCTATTCCCATCGACTCGATCCTGACCACGCACGGATTGTCGTGGGGGCTCGACCGAATCGTGG
>CAYPJN010000093.1:5841-8259 GCA_964411055.1 uncultured Lentisphaerales bacterium
ATCCTGACCACGCTGCGGTACCTGAAGGCTTCCAACCATGCCCGGCTCAACGATGCCTGGGCGCAGATGGCGCTTGGCAAGCTCGTCGAACTGGGTGACCGGGCGGCGCTGGTCAAGCTCCTTTCGTTGCTGGCCCAGTGGCGCGACGACATCCGCGCCTTCGGCGAGACCTGCAAGTCGGTGCTGAAGAAGGCCAGCCAGGACCGCGTCTGGAACGCCTGCGTGGAGAGCGTGGCCTTCGGCGAGGTTGCGCCGCTCGAGTCGCTTCGGCGCCTCGGATTCCTCGAGAACTGCAAGCCCGGTTCGCTCTGCCTGGACAAGACCTGGGGCTTCGGCGTCGTCCGTCGCATCGACGACTTCTACAAGCGCATGATCGTCGATTTCACGGCCAAGCCAGGCCATGCCCTGTCGCTGGCGAATGCCGGTGAGAACCTCGTCTTCGTGCCGTCGGGCCACATCCTGGCCGTGCGCCACCGCGATCCTGACGCCTTCGCACGGCTGGTGCGCGAGGATCCCGCCGCCGTGGTGCGCCTGGCGCTGGCCAGCTTCGGTGCCGTCACCGTCGTCCGGCTCGCCGGCTTGCTGGAGGAGCACCGGATCGTGACGACCGCGGAATGGAAGCGCTTCTGGGACGGCGCGCGCAAGGCGCTCAAGGGCGATCCGCTCATCGCGATACCAGCCAGACGGACCGAGTCGATCATCGTCCGTGACCAGGCTCTGGCCTACGACCATGACTGGTTCGATGCGCTGCGTGCCGAACGCGACATCCCGTCCATCATGCACTCGGTCGCCGCCATGGAGGCCGCCGGCGGGGCCGTCGTGCTCGACGACTTCGCGCGCGATGCCCTCGGCGACCGGCTGGCCTTTGCGCTCAAGGGCGCCTTCAACGTGGATGCCGCCCTCTACACCCGCCTGACCCTGACGGTACAGCGGCTGAAACTGCAAACGCCACCGGCCGCGGAAATGTGCCGCCACCTGCTCAACGACAACCGTTTCCTGTCGGCCGCCGAATCGCTGCCGGTGCGCGACACCGCCCTGATGGTCGATTTCCTGATCTCCCACGATCCCGGCGCCACTGGGCAATTGCTGGCGGCGCTGCCTGAGATGAACTACAACCTCGTCGCCGCCACGGCCGAGGCGCTGATGGACGATCCCGCGCACCTGCCGGCGCTCCAGGCCCGCTGCCGCGAGTTGCTGGCCGCGCCCGCCGTGCCGCCCGCCCTGCTGGTATGGATACTGCGCAACCGGGAGAAGGTCGTCGACTGGCCGCTCCCTTCGCTCTACGAAATGATGGGCCAGGCGATAGCCATCATCGATGACCAGACCCTCTGCGGCGAGCAGCTACGCATGCAGCACCAGTTGCAGGGGCTCTTCGAGCAGGCCAGATGGTTCGAGACGGCCTTCGCCTCGCTCGACTCGCTGCAACGCGAGGCGCTCTTCGTCCGCATCTTCGGCAATACCGCCATGGGCGACTCCGCAACGCAGCGCATGATCGTCGCCCGCATGGTACGTATCGATCCCGCGCTCGCCGAGCGCAAGCAGTCCGGCGCCCCGGCGGCAACGAATGCGGAACCCGCCAAGCGCTGGACCTCCTGGCGCTCGCTCAGGGAGCGCCAGGAGCAATTCCGCCGGCTTGTCGAGGTCGAGATTCCCAAGAACAGCGCCGACATCGCCCACGCGCGCAGCTATGGCGACCTGAGCGAGAACTTCGAGTATCACGCCGCCAAGCAGCAGCAGGCCGTGCTGATGGCGCGCCGCGACGAGTGGGATATGGATCTCAAGCAGATGCGCGGTACCAGCTTCGACAACATCGGCACCGCTGCGGCCGGCATGGGCGTCGAGGTGACCTTCGCCCGCGGGAACGGCTCGACGCAGACCTATTCCATCCTTGGAGAGTGGGACCGCGACGAGGCGCTCGGTATCCTGCCCAACCGCAGCCGGCTGGCCCAGGCGCTCGAGGGGCGCCACGTCGGCGAGCAGGCCGCCATTCCCGGCACGGCCGGCGACGAGACGGTGACAATCCAGGCCATCCGCCCGCTGGGCGAGGCGGTGCGGCGCTGGATCGCCGCTCAGGCCGCGCCCGCCGCGGGCGACGCCACGCCGGCGTGAGCGGCGCCGGGCCAGGCAGCGTGAAGAGCCGCGACGAGACGCCGGCGCCGGAAATCCGTTTTCCCGACGCGCTGCCCATTACAGCTTTCCGCGAGCCCATCCAGCAGGCGTTGCGCGACCACCCGGTCATCATCGTCTGCGGCGACACCGGCTCGGGCAAGACCACCCAGCTTCCCAAGATGGCCCTGCAGCTCGGACGCGCCGCCGGGGGCCGCCTGATCGGTTGCACGCAGCCGCGGCGGCTGGCGGCAACCACCGTCGCCCGCCGCGTGGCCGAGGAGTTCGGCGAGCCGGTCGGCGGACTGATCG
>CAYPJN010000094.1:0-8177 GCA_964411055.1 uncultured Lentisphaerales bacterium
GACGAAGGGAAAGGCGAAGAGTTCGTCCGAATCGAGCTTGACACTTTTGAAGCGCCGCTCGGTGGGGATCGTGCTGGCGCGCTGCACGGCACTCAAGAACTCGTCGCTGAAGCAGCGCGAGGTCTGCGTCCCGGCATAGATCAGGTTGGCGCAGCGGATAGCTTCCGCCGGCGCGGTCCCTATGAGGCAGGTCCATGTCACGGCACAGAGCAGGGCGGCTCGCTTCATGTTTGGCTCCTCAATTTCAGAGTTTCCCAAGTCACGCGTACTTTGTCGCGAGCTTTGTCGCGAGCTTTGTCGACTGCTTCATCGTTGAACACCCGCAATCATCGCTGCTGTCATGACGGCAATTCTTTGCAACAGGGATTTCCATTCAACAACTTCATCATAGGGAAGCAGTCTTTGCGCCACACAGAGATCCAGTCTGGCTGCCAGCTTAATGGCAGACTCATGCGATGTTCCGAGGAACCTTGCCTGGTCGCTGACGGAGAATCTGCCATTCCCTTCGGCAATGTTCAGCACGATGCTCGTGAGCAGTTCATCTAATCTGCGAAACGTATGATTCGGCAGAAGGGAATCAGCACTCGACGCGCAGACTAACGTGGCAGCCTCAATGCCCACTTTGTATACATCGAGTGTCTCGTGATGAAACAGCGGCTTCTCTTCGTCATCCTTGTCGCGAACCTTGTCGTTCCCCGTCCCCGCATCATACTCGCCCTGGTCTTCCGTCACAACCCAACCGCGGGTAGCCCAGGCCTTCCTCAACCCCACCAGCATGCGCAGAATTTGCGAAAGCTCTTCCTTCTCCGCATAGACATCCTTCGCATCAAGAAGGCGCTTGATGCGGGCAAGATCCAGACAGGCGGCACACTCCAGGCTGGATCCGATCGCATAGTCCAGGGCTCGGTGCTTCATAGAAGAATACGCCGCGCTCGCCATGGCGACGTTCTCCAGCATACTTCCCGCCGCGCGGAATAGCTGGCCACAGATAGCGTGCTTGCTATCCCATACGTCTGTCCAGATGTTGACCTTCACATTGAAAGTCAACATACGTTGGTAGACGTCAAGTTTCTCGTGATTGAAGGTCATTGGCTGGTTTCGACAAAGCTCGCGACAAAGCTCACGACAAAGTATGTAAGAGTCCTCCACACATACTCTTCCTACTCCCCGAAGTACCGCTTCACCGCCTCACGGTAGCGCGGCGGCAGGCGCTCCAGTGGCACGGCTTCGCCCGCCGGCTCGTGGCCGTCCGCCGCGCGCAGGCGCTCGACGATCGCCGGCGCGCCGCCCGCGGCCCCGCCCCGCCCGCCTGTGCCGGCGCCGACCTCGCCGCGGCCGTCGCCACCATGTCCCGCGCGGCTGCGCGGCGGTCCGTTGACCGGCGTGGCCAGCGCCGAATAGCCCGACGCGCCGAAGCCCGGCCCGGCGCCGCCTTCACCGGAGCCGACTCCCGGCCCACTTCCGACACCACGGCGGCGGCAAAGCGAACGGAACATGGCCTGCAGCGTCGACGCGGCATCCGGCGCGCCGAAGCCAGGGAGCCGCCCGCGGCAAAGCCCCCCAAAGCAGTTCCCGTCACCCGACTCGTCCTCCTGAAGCAGCAGGCGGAGTTTCTCCAGGGCCAGTTGCGCCTCGCGGCAGGTCTGCCGCGCATCGGAATTCCGGCCCGCGACCGCCGCCCGTCCCATGTGGTTCGAGGCGCCCGTCTGCTCCAGGGCCTGGAGAAAGGCCAGCGTGTCGTTCTTCAGCTTCGCGACCGCTTCCGGCAAGGCTTCGGCGGCGGCCGCCGTGTCGCTCGCAAAGGCCGCCAGTTCCTGCAATATCGCGGTCTGCTCCTCGCCATAGGCCGGGAGGAATGAGCGGTCGGAGGGATCGATCGCGCCGCCATAGCGCAGCATCAGGCGGCGCACCAGGTCGGCCTGCCGCTGCACGAGAGCCTGGAACCGCGCCGCGCCATCCATCACCCGTCCGATTCGTGCCAGTTGCTCCGCATTTTCCGTCTGTTCCTCCAGCTCCCCGGCTTCATCGTCCAGACGGTCAATCAGCGCCTCGACACCGGCGACCGTGCCACGCTCCGGCGACGCCGCCAGCGCCGCCAACGCGCGCTGGTTCTCCTCCAGCCGGTCGACCACGCGTCCGCACACGGCACGCAGATCCTGCTCGACGTCATAGATCGCAAAATCACGCGCCAGCCGCTGGAAGGTGCTGGAGGCATCGGCGTGCGCCGCGGCGGCCGCTTCGATGGCCGCCGTGATTTGCGCCGGGGCGGCCTGATTCGACACCGCCACGCGCAGGACGTCGAGCGAATCCAGCACCACCGTCATTGCCGCCGCGGCGGCGCGGTAGCGCCCCAGGAAGTCTTCCAGCGTCTCCTCGGCGCGACGCGTCTCGGCGTACTCCTCGTCGCTGATGATCTTGACGCGGGCGATGCCCGATCCCGCGGCCCCGACCAAGCGGGGATTGTTGTCCAGTGCCTCCAGATAGCACTCGACGGTCTGGCCGGCCTCGACCCCCACAGCGCCGAGATCCAGAGACATGGTGATTTCGGCCTGCCGCCCGATGGGACCCCGGCGCAGTGTGACGCCACGGTCGTGAAAGCCAACCAGGCCGCGGACCCAGTCGATCCGTGCCAGGCCGAAGTCGTCGTCGACCTGTCCGCTGACATGCAGCACCGCGCCGGTTGTCGCCATCGAGAACTCCGGTGGTTCGCTCAACGCCACCCGCGGCGCCTCGTCGGGCAACCGCCGCTGCGGCAACACAACAGGCTCGGCCGTTGCCGTGCCGCGGAGGTCGCGCAGCGTGGCGTGCGCCTCGGCATCCGCCTGCAAATCCCACGCGAATTCCGCCGTCCGCTCCGAGAGCAGACGCGCCTCGATCACCTGGTCATCGTCCACGGCACCGCCACGGCGGTGGAGCGTCAGCGTTCCCTCGCGCAGCGGACGGTTGCTGGTGAGCGTCAGCGTGACCCGCGTGCCATGCACGCCGGCGACATCGGCCTGGCCGGCGGGAAACTCGATCCCGGGCAGTCCCGTGTAGGTCGGCGGCGCGAGGCGGACGCGGGCCTGCAGCACCTGGGGCTGCAATTGCAGCTCGACATCATGCCAGTGGCTGCGCGCGCGCCCCACCGCGAAGCAGAAGGCCAGCGGCTGCGTGACGTTCTCAAGCCGCTGCGCATAGCGTCCGCCGCCCTCCTGGAAGCAGGCGGCCCGTTGCACGCCGCGGCCGCCCTGCCGGGTCAGCAGCCAGACCTGATCGCGCACGGGAGCGCCGCCGATGGTTACCGAGAGCTCGGCCGAACCGCCATATAGAATGGACGACCGCTGGGGCGCGACCGCGAAGCGGTAGCGGCTGAAGGGCGGAATGTCACGCCCCGGCCAGAGCAGGCGCGGCGCAATCGTGCTGATGGCGGCGGGCCCGAAGCACAGCAGAATCGCGGCCGACGCGAGCACCTGGATCGCCAGCAGACGCCCCTGGCGCGCCAGCCGCGCGTGCGGTCGCAGCAGGCGCGGCGGCAGGGCCGACGCCTTCGCCAGCGCCCCCTCGACGCTGCGCCGCACGAGGAAGGCAGGCAGTTCCGCGCCATCACCATCGGGAGGTGACTGCCGGTCGCGCAGCAGTTCCCAGGCCGTCAGGAGCTCGTTGCGCCGGTGGCGTCCGAGGCGGTCCGCGCGGCGGGCGATGTCGCCGGGTCCCGTGCGCAGGATGCGGCGCGCCTCCGGCAGTGCCAGCAGCAGCCAGGCGAGCGGCAGGGCCAGATTCAGCACGCGGCGCGTCGTCTCGTCCAAGGCCAGGAAGTAGTCGGCGGCGAAATAGAGCGTGATGGAAAACACCGCCCAGCGCAAAGTGTTCCACAGCAACGCAAGTGTCTGCCCGCGTTTCCAGACGCCCGAGAAGCAGCCGAGGCGCGCCAGGAATCTGCTGTCGATGTTGTCCTGTGCCTTCATTGCCCGTTACGCCAGTCCGTTGCGGCGGCGGATGGTCCATTCCGTCGCCAGGGCCGCCATGATGGCGGCCAGCAGCCAGCCGCGGTCCCAGAGCGGCACCCAGACCGCCTGCGCGCCGCCGTCGCGCGGTTCGCGCGCCGCCGCCTCACGCCGAGCCATCGCCGCGACCAGCTCATGCGACGTGACGACGCTGCCACCCGACGCCTCCGCCAGCCGGGTCAGGTAGTCCTGGTCGGGGTTGACGTCGTCGCCTTCCGCCGGCGGCGCCTCGACTTGCAGCAGCGCGGCGGCCGCGGCGACCGCGGCCGTTCCCTCCGGCGACAGCAGGACGACGCGGTAGAGTCCGGGCACATCCAGCTCCAGCAAACCTTCCCATCCGTCGCCGCTGGCGCCCGCCGCCAATGCGAGCTCGCGCACGGTTTCATCCCCACGCGTGACGCGAACGAGGGGCGCCTCCCGTTCCGCGACACCACCGCGGCGACGCACGCTCACCCGCACCGGTTGGAACGGCGGCGTCGACGACGCGCTCAGGTGCAGCGCAAACTGGTGGCCCGGCAGAAACTCGGCATAGGTTCCGGCCCAGAGCAGGAGTTGCGCCCAGAGTTCCTCGTACATGACGGCGGCTTCCTGCGAAGTCGGGAAGAAGGCCCACTGCCACAAGCCGTCGATGTTCAGCGCCACCGTCAACCCCTTGCCCAGGCGCCGGCTCACGAGCAGCGGCACACGCGCTCCCGGCGCCTCTCCCGCGGCTTTGCTGCGCCGTCCTTCCGCCAACACCTGCGCGAACGACTTGAGCGTGAGCGCGGCACGGCTGCAGCGGACCGGCGGCAGCCGTTCCCATACGGGATCGCCGCGCCCGGGCAGCAATCCCGCAAAGAGACCGAGATCCTCGCCCTCGCCACACGGCACCAGGCGACATTCCAGCGCAGAAGCGCCGCCCCACTCCACCGGCTCCAGATCCTCGAGTCCCGCGCCCTGCTCCACCAGGGCGGGGCCGCGTGCAAAGACCACGCAGCCACCCTGGTCGGCCACGTAACGCTTCAGCGCCGCACTCCGTTCGGGCGTGATAAAATACTCGGCGCCCTTGCCGAAGACCACGATATCGTAGGCCCCCAGCGCGGCGGCATCATTGGGAAAGAGGCCGGTGGCGTCCGTTTGCGAGGCGCCGTCGGTAGTGATGGTGATGAACCGCTCCGGCGCCGTGCGTTGCACCGAGGTCACGTCGAGATTGGGTTGACGCCGCAGCAACTGGCCCAGGAACTTGCTGTCCCAGAAGGGAACACCTTCCGCCATCAGCACGCGAATTTTGCGGTCGAGGACTAGAATCTCGAAGGGGGCTTCGTTATTGCGCGTGTCGCGCTCGCCCTCCCAGGGGACGACGTGCAGCGAGTAGGCGGCGGAGCCGGGCTGGTCGGGCGTGACCGAGAACGAGGCGCGTTCGCGCGCGCCGTCGCGCAATCGCACGGTGTTCGTCGCCACGGACCGGCCGCTGTCTTCCACCAGACGCACGGCCACCTCGATCTCGCCCGGCCAGGATGCCTGAACCTCGCCCTGGATGCGGACCGGCTGCCCCGCAAATCCCGTCAGCAGGCGGCGTGTGACCCGCACGGCGATGTCGCGTTTTTCCCGGTGGACGCCGTAAGGCACGGCCAGCACCGGCGCCTGTTGCGCCCGCGCCAGCAGCCCGGCCAGGCGCGGGTCGTTGCCGACATCCGTCTGGCGACCGTCGGAGAGAAGGACGATGCCGCCCGAACCGGCGCCCAACCGCGCCGCCCGTGCGTCAGTCACCGTCCGCAGGGTGCGCCCGATGCGGCTCGCGTCGCCGTCGGGATGGATGCCGCTCAGGGTGGCGGCGCTGCGAAGGGATTCCTCGACATCGCCGCTGAATGTCGCGAACGAGAGGTCGCGCCGGTCGGACGACGCCTTCTCCAGTTGCGCCGCGAGGCGGCAGGCCGCGCGCCAGCGGCTCCCGCCGTCGGCGTCCTCGGTGGCCATGCTGCCGCTGCGGTCGATCAGCACCTGCCAGTGCGGGCGCTGTTCCGTGCCGGGGCGGCGCCAGACGCCGATGTTGAGGGCCATGAGCGCGAGTGCCGCCAGCGCCATGGCGCGCGCGACCAGGGCGGGGATACGCAGGCGCGGCGGCAACATGGCCGAGGAGCGCCAGGCGAGCGCGAGTCCGCCGCCCAGCAGCAGCGCGGCCACCAGGATCCACTGATCGGTGGGAATGAGGGGATTGACCGTCATGTCTTCACCCGTCCCGCTGCAGCCACCACGGCCTCGACCAGCAACAGCGCCATGACCAGCCAGAGGAGATACGGCCAGAGTGGCACCCCGGCCTGCCAGCGCCGCATGTCGCGGCCCGAGGCGGCGGCAAGCATTCCCAGCGACTTGATCTCAGCGGGGCTCAGCGAACGGAGGTCCGATTCCACACCGGGGAAGTTGACCGCCTCGTGCGCCACCGCCTGTTCACCGATGGTCCAGACATGGACTCCGGGCCGAGTGGGTGCTTCGGCGATCACAAGGCCGCGTCCGGGATCAGGTTGTACGGTGAGCGGGTTCCCCTCGGCATCCAGCAGGCGCACCTCGTCGAGCCGGGTATCTATACCGGCCTGGTAGATCAGCGGGCGCCCCGGAATGGCCGCCGCGCCGGGGCTGGCGGCATCGGGAGCGCCGCGCCGGAGATGCAGCAGCAGTTCGCCCAGCAAGGGGACGAACTCGCCCTGGTTCTGGAAGGAGGAGCGCGCCGCATCGAGCGGAATGTTCCATAGCAGCACCGGCGGAAAGGTCCTGCAAAGCCAGAGCGCCGGCGTGCCGTCGACATAGGTCATCAGCGGATCGCCCGACGGCAGTTGCGCGGAGGCGAGCGCCAGATGTCCGCGCACGCGCCCCCGCGCAGGATCGCCGAACTCGCCGCCCGCAAAGGCGGCGAAGAGCGGATGGTCCGGGCGCGCGAGGGTTAGGCCGACGCCGTCGGGCTGCTCCACCCAGGAGGCGACGGCAGGGACGACCGCGTCCGGAGCGGCGTTGGTCACCAGCCCCCAGACGCGCGCCAGCGGCATCCCGGGCGCCGGCGACCAGACGATGGGCAGACCGAGCTTCAACGGGTCGCGAAGGGTCGGCGCCGTCTGGCCGTCCCACCCCGCGAGCAGCAGCAGATCGAGCGGTTCGGACTGGCGCGCCAGTTCCTCCGGACGGATCGCGACGGAACGGGCCCAGCCCAGGGCACGGCAGGCTCGGCTCCAGGCGGCTGCCGTCGCCTCGCCACCGGTAAATGTGAGCAGGCCCGCGCGCAACTCCGCGGCCGGCGCCATGATTGTCCAACGGCGGTCGTCGAGCGGATAGGCATCACCATCGAGCGCGACGCTCACGTCCACGGGTGCGGCGGTGGCGATCCGCTGACGGAAGATGGCCGTGGAACGTCCCCAGGGCGGCACCACCACCTCGCGCGAGGCACGCGAGGACTCGACCGCCAGCACGACGGTCGCGCGGCGCGGCGCGTCCGAGAAGTTGGCGACTTCGCAGAGCAACGAGGCCTCTTCGCCCATGAGCGGACGCGCCGGCTCGACCGTCAGTCGCAGCAGCGCGGCGTTGGGCGCCTCGCCGCGCGCGACGCCCACGCCGGAGAGCCCGATGCCGGGCGGCAGGCGCGGCCGGAGCCCACGCCAGTTCGCGGCCTGGAAGTCGCTCACGATGCAGATTTCGCGGCGCCCCTCCTGTTTCTCGAGCATCTGCGCCGCCAGACGGATCGCCGCCGCGGCGTCGAGCGGTTCGGCGGTCAGCCGCGCGCGCCGGATCGCCTCCTGCAGGTAGCCGATGTTGCCGCCCATGGCGGGCAGCACCGGCCGCGGCGCGGCGCCGGCCAGGATGACGTTGACGGCATCGCGCGACGCGAGCCCCGCGAGGATCTCGGAGGTCTCGGCGCAGGCCACCGCAAAGCGCGTCTGGCTGCCGTCCGACCACCCCATCGAGGCCGAGGCGTCGAGGATGACGACCACCGCGCGGCGCGCGAAGGGTCCGCCGCCGCCCGGCGAATGGAGCACGGGCCGCAGGAAGAGCAGCACGAGCGCCGCGGCGGCCGCCGTGCGCAACAGGAGCAGCAGCCAGTCCTTCGGCTTGCGCACCCGTTGCGTGAAGCGCAGGGCGCGGCGGATGAAGGCCACGGAACTGAAGTCGACGACGCGCGGCCGGGCGCGGGCGAAGAGGTGGAC
This sequence comes from uncultured Lentisphaerales bacterium, assembly GCA_964411055.1. Lineage (GTDB taxonomy): Bacteria > Verrucomicrobiota > Kiritimatiellia > RFP12 > JAAYLN01 > JAAYLN01. The sequence continues at coordinate 8,153 of CAYPJN010000094.1, forward strand.
CGCCAGTGGCAAAAACACCAGCAAA
>CAYPJN010000095.1:0-8158 GCA_964411055.1 uncultured Lentisphaerales bacterium
CTGGGCGCGCCCGACGGCCAGTATGTCAGCCTGGGCGTCTCCGACATCACCGTGGTGACCAACGCCGGCGGCTGGGGCTACCTGGCCAACAACGGGTACATCATCTTGCGCTTCACGGACAACGTGCTGCGGCGCTCCTGGGACTCGCAGCCCGACCTGGTGGTCTTCGAGGTCGCCGACCGCCCCGACTCATTCCACGTGTGGGTCAGCGTCGACGGCGACGAGTGGTACTACGGAGCCTTCGCCGAGGGCGGCACGAGCCTGATCGATCTGGACGCCAACTTGCAGTACTATGCCGGGCAGGAGTCGATCGACGGCTTCCAGTACGTCAAGATCGTCGACTCGGGCATGAACACCTGGACCACGCTGGGCATGCCGGGCGCGGACATCGACGCCGTCGCCGCGCTCGACCGCGGCGCCATGCCGGTGGCCTGGTATCCCTTCGACGACGGCCAGAACGAGACCCTGGTCAATCCGCTGTCGGGGATCGTGGAGCGCTACGGAGCGCAGGACTTCACCGCGCCGCGCGACTGGGAGGCCGGCTGGCCGCATGCCATCCGTCCCACGGCGTTGAACCTCGACGAGTTGGTCTTCGCCGACGAGACCGCGCCCGTCGACGGCATGCTCGATTCCGACGCCGACGGGCTGCCCGACTGGTGGGAGCTGATGTTCTTCGGCTCGGCCCAGGGCGCCGGCGCGGCGGACGATCCCGACGGCGACGGCCTCACCAACGAGCAGGAGTACCGGTGCGGCACGAATCCCCACGCGGACGACACGGACGGCAACGGCATTCCCGACATCCAGGAGGATGCCGACGGGGACGGGCTCGCCAACCTCGACGAAATCCTGATCCACGGCACCGATCCGGTGAACCCCGATACTGATGACGACGGCTTCGGCGACGGCGAGGAGATCAACTGGTACACCGTCTGCCCGCCGGTGGACGGCCGCCACGTCACCAGTCCGCTCGACTCGCGCAGTCCGCTCGTGCCGCGCGCCATGCTGCTCGACGGCAACGCCACCCCCGTGCCGCCGGGCGGCATCCAGGACGTCGCCGACCGCTTCAATCTCAACGAGTGGACGCTCGACTGCTACGTCAGGCCGGCCGGCGATGCCGAGAGCGGCACGCTGATCGCGCGCCAGACCGCATCCGGCCAGACCACGTTCGCCCTGCGGCTGGAGAACAACGTGCCGGTCGTCGAGTTCACCACGGCGGCGGGCGCGCGCTACTTCGCCGGCGGCCAGGACAATCCCATCCCGGCGGGCGCCTGGACGCGCCTAACCGGCGCCTGGGATCCCGGCTCGCACACGCTGGCGCTCTTCGTCAACGAGGCCGCCTACGTGGCCCAGGCCTCCGTCGAGGCATGCGCCACGGGCCCCGGCACCACCTGGATCGGCGGCGGCGTCAACGGCTGGATCGACGAGATCCGCGTCTACTCGCAGGCCATTCCGCTCACGCGTCCCGGCCTCGGACGCGAGCTGAGCATCACCGGAGGCGGACCCGCGGCGCAGACGCTGTGGCAGGCCTTCCTCGGCGAGCAGGTGCCGGAAGGCGTGACGGGGCTGACGGTCGCCTACTCCGGCGCGCCGGAGGCCGCCGGACTATACTACAACTTCCCGGCCCTGCTGCCCGACACCCCCGCGCCGGCCAACGGCATCGTCATCTCTTCCGGCAACGTGCTGGACATTGCCGGCGATAACAGCTCGCCGTCGGTCTCGACCGACTTCGGCCAGCCGGGCGACGCCGAACTGGACGCGCTGATCTCCGAGACGACGCACGACGCGGCGGCGCTGACGATCTCGTTCACCATCGACGGCACCGTCGACGGCATCTCCTTCAACCTGCTCTTCGGATCGGAGGAGTTCCCCGAGTTCGTCGGCTCCTTCAACGACGTCTTCGCCGCCTTCCTCAACGGCACCAACATCTCCTTTGACGTCCGGAACCAGCCAATCACGGTCAACAACAACTTCTTCGAGCTGGACAACGACCCCTGGAACCCGGGCGATCCGGCCAAGGCCGGCAAGACGCCCGTCGCGCTGCCCCTCGAGTTCGACGGCCTGACGCCGCTGCTGGTAACCAGCCGCGCGCTGACGCCCGGAACCTACACCCTCAAGCTGGTGATTGCCGACGCGCTCGACGCGATCCTCGACAGCGGCATCTTCCTGAGCGAATTCCGCTTCCGCACGGTGTCGCAGGAGGGCACCGGCAAGGCGCTGGAGTACGAGTCGCTGATCGCCCACTACCGCTTCGACGACGGCGGCGCGCACGCCGAGGACTTCGCCCACACCCTGGACTGGGACTACGCCCTGCGCGGCGTGGCCGTCGACGACGCTGTATTCGTGCTCAAGACCGACCGCGTGGACGCCGGCAACAACGGCATTCCCGACTGGTGGGAGAACCTCTGGTTCGGCACGGCGTGCGATCCCGCCGCCGATCCCGACAGCGACGGCCTGGACAACCTCCACGAATACTGGTGCGACACCAACCCGCTCGACGCCGACACGGACAACGATGGCATCCTGGACGGCAACGAGGACGCCGACGGCGACGGCCTGGACAACGCCGACGAGGCCGTTCGCGGCGCCATGCCGCACCTGGCCGACACCGACGACGACGGCATCGCGGACGGCGTCGAGGCGGCGCAGGGCAGCGACCCGCTCGACAGCACATCGCCCGGCATCCAGCGCGTGCTGGCTCTCGACGGCACTGGTTATGTCGAGGCGCCCGTCGGGTCGCAGCCCTTCCGGCTCGAACTCGGCGGCTACACCGCCGAGGCCTGGGTGCGTTTGAACGCCGGCGCCGGCGCCGGCACCGTGATCCGCCGCCAGGTCGGCGCGAACCAGCACTCGCTGCTGCTGGGCGTCGAGGCCCCCGTGGGCGGCCGCTACCGGCCCTACGCCCGCGTGACCCCCGCGTCCGACACCGCGCGCACCGGAATCAACGACGCGGTGGCCGTGCTGCCGGCGGGACAGGGGCTCGAGGCCGATACGTGGTACCATCTCGCCGTGACCCTCGACAAGGATTCGGGTGAGCTGCTGCTCTATGTCAACGGCATCCGCATGGCCGACGCCGTGCTCGCCGGCGGCGCGATGACCCATGGCGCCGGGCCGCAGTTCACGCGCATCGGCGAGGGCTGGAACGGCGCCATCGACGAGGTGCGGATATGGGATGCCGCGCGCTCCGGCGCGACCATCCTCGGCGCCATGTTCTCGCTCGTGGACATGACCCTGCCGATGTCGGTGCAGTCCCCCTACATGCAGGCGCAGTGGCTCGCCTACCGCGAGGCGCTCGCCGCGGGCGTCGCGGGCGTCACCGCGCCGGTGCTGCAGGGCGCGCCCTACGCGGGGCTCAAGCTCTACTACCGCTTCGACGACGGCGGCGCGACGGCCGAGGATCTGGTCGTCGGCGAGGACTGGCTCAAGAACTGGGTCAACGCCGGCGTGCTGCACGGCGGCGCGGCCATGACCGAGACCTTCGCGGGAACGGTGCCGCTCTTCGACTACGACGAGGATGTCAACCTCGACGGGATCCCGGACAACTGGCAGCGCGCCTTCTGGCCGGACTTCGATGCGGCGCTGCCCGCCGGCGGCTCGCCCTGGGACGCGGGCGCCGACCCGGACGGCGACGGCCTCACGAACCTCTACGAGTACCGCTCCGGGACGCATCCGCTGCGGCGCGACTCGGACGACGACGGCCTCTGGGACTGCGACGAGGATCCCGACGGCGACGGGCTGCTCAACTTCGAGGAGCAGGCCTGGAACTCGGATCCGCTCGACCGCGACACGAACCGCAACGGCGTGACGGACTACGACGAGATCTACGGCGGTCCCTGGAGCCCGTGGAGCAGCCCCGTATATGGCATGGGCGGCTATGATGTGGCGCCGCGCAGCCTCAACCTGGCCTGGGCGCCGACGGGCGGCATCGAGATCCCGCAGTCGGCGGCCGAGGCCGCGACGCAGCTCACCAACTGGACGGTCGAGGCCTGGTTCTACGCCGCCGACGCCGCGCAGTCCGGCGCGCTCGTCCGCAAGCTGGCCGGGATCAACGAGGCCTTCGTGCTCGGCCTCGACGCCGGCGTGCCCTACGTGCGCTACCAGACCATCCAGGGCGAGACCATCCGCCTGGATGCCGCGGCCCCCGTAACCGACGGCGCATGGACGCATCTTGCGGCGACCTGGGACGGGGCGGCGCGCGAGCTGCTGCTCTTCGTCGATGTCGACACGCGCTACCGCCTGGCTCTCGATGACGATCCGCTCTACCATCCGGAAGACGCGCCCGCCGCCAGCTTCGGGGCGATCATGATCGGGCGCAGCGACAACGGCTGGAGCGATCCCACGCTGGTAGACAACGTCCGTGTTTGGAACACGGCGCGCTCGCAGTTGCAGCTCAAGGATTGCGCCTCCCGGATCGTGGCCCATGGCTCCGACGCCAGCCTGCTGCACGACTTCCGCTTCGACGACGGTGGTCCCGAGGCCGAGGATTTCGCGCACCCGTTCGTCTGGAACCTCGATTATGCGCTGGTCGCCGCGGACTACGGCGTGGGGCTCGACGCCCAGGGACACGCCCTCTGGCTGAGCACCGAGGCGCTGCCCTTTGCGGGCATGGACGACGTCGACGTCGACGGCCTGCCCGACTGGTGGGAGGCCCTGCACGGCGCCGACGATCCCGGCGCCGACGCTGACGGCGACGGCCTCTCCAACCTCTTCGAGTACTGGAACCGCACCGATCCCAACGCGCTCATCAGCTATCCGGGAGTCTACGACTACGATGTCGACCTGGACAACGACGGGCTCACGGCCATCGAGGAGCAGCGCTTCGGGAGCCATCCATTCATGGCCGACACAGACGACGACGGCCTGACGGACGGCGCCGAGGCCGCCAATGACGCTCAGGGCTTCACGCTGCCCAACGCCTCGCTCTCACCCGCCCGCGCCGGCGCGCTCGAGATCACCGGCCCCGGGCAGTACATCGAGGCGCCCGATCTGGCGCGCTTCCGCATGCCCGGCTCCTGGACCGTCGAGGCCTGGGTCAAGATCGCCGCCGGTTTCGGCGGCGACGGGTGCGTCGTCCGGCGCGGCAACGGCGACGAGGTCAACTACGAACTGGGCTTCGCTTCCGGCATTCCCTATGTGCGCTTCGTGGGCCTCGATGGCGGGGTTCCGTCCGAGCGGCGCATTGATGCCCCCGCGGTCCTCGACCGGCGCAGCCACTGGTACCATCTCGCGGGCGTCTACGATGCCGACGCCGGCGAGCTCTACCTGCTGGTCGACGGCGTCCCGGTCAATTGGGGCTACGTGCCGGTGCTGCCCGCCGCCTATGCCGCGCCGTACACCGGCGCCACCCGCGTCGGCGAGGGTTTCCTCGGCATGATCGACGAGGTACGCATCTGGGACGCGGTGCGCGACGTTGCCGCCCTCGCCGACGGCGCCTACCGCACATTCGAGCACGCCAGCGCCCGGCCGGCCGCATACTATCGCTTTGACGACTTCGGAACCACCGCTGAGGACGCGGCCCTGTCGCCCGCCGAAGACTGGCTCAACGACTGGCGCAACGCCGGCCTGCTGGTGGGCGGCGCCGCCATGGTGGACGCGCCCGACAGCCCCGTCGGCGCCACGGTCTTCGTCGACGAGGACGCCGACGAGCTGCCGGACTTCTGGGAACTGGCGCTCTTCGGCAACATCTTCGCCGGCATCGGCACGGCCGACACCGACGGCGACGGTCTCAACAACAACTACGAGTACCTCGCGCGCCTGAACCCGCGGTTCGCCTCCACCTTCAACGACGGCGTCTTCGACGGCGACCGCGACTTCGACGGCGACGGCCTGCCCAACCGCCTCGAGCAGGACCACGCCCTGCGGCCCGACATGCCCGACACCGACGACGACGGCTTCAGCGACTACGAGGAGCTCTACGGCACGACGCTGGACAACCAGGCGCTGGGCCTCTCCGACCCGCTCAAGTCGCTGGATCCCTTCATTCCGCGCGGCCTGCAGCTCGACGGCACCGGGCGCATGGTGGTCCCGCCGCAGGGACGCCACTCCCTGCCCGAGTGGACGCTCGCGGCATGGGTCAACCCGGCGGTCGGATCGGACGGCGGCGTCGTCATCGCCCGCACCTTCTCCGACGGCGCGGTCAACTACGAGCTGGGCGTCGAGCCGGACGGCGGCGCGCTGCGCCCCTACGCGCGCTACACCTCCTGCGCGGGCGGCATCCTCAAGGAGCACAAGACGGCCCTCTCCACCCTGCCCGGCACGGTGCTGGCTGACGGCGTCGAGAACCACCACCTGCTCGTCGGGCCCGGCGCCTGGACGCATCTGGCGGCGGTCTACTCGATCACCAACCATACGCTGGCGCTCTACGTCGACGGCGAGCGCGTCGCCTGGCGCACCGACGCCATCGAGCTGCCCGCCACGGGCGCCGGCGCGGCCCTGCCGCTGGCCGGCGAGCTCACGGTCGGCGGCGGCCCGCTCGACCCGGCGGGAGTCGCCGTGACCGGCGGCTTCGAGGGCGCCATCGACGACGTGCGCATCTCGGCCCTGGTCTCCTCCGACGCCGACATCCGCCAGATGATGGGCGGCCAGCTTGTCGTCGAAAGCGGCGCCCCGATAACCAACACGGTGCATCTGTCCGCCTCCGCGCTGCCCGCGCCCAAAGCCGGCGAGTTCCTGGTGGGCCTCAAGGCCGGCGTGCCGTCGGACGCCACCGTCGCCGCGCTGCAGGCGCTCGGCGTGCAGGTCGTGCGGCGCTACGGCATCGTGCCCGCGTTGCACGTGCGCGTGGCCGACGGCGCCGACGCCGAGACCGTGCGCGCGCAACTCGCGCAGCATGCCGGCGTCTCCTATGTCGAGCCCAACTACAGGCGCGCCCTCAGCCAGACCATCCCCGACGATCCCGACTTCGGCGAACTGTGGGGCCTGCACAACACCGGGCAGTCCGGCGGCACCGAGGACGCGGACATCGACGCCCCAGAGGCGTGGGATGTCTCCACCGGCAACCAGCAGGTGCTCGTAGCCGTCATCGACACCGGCATCGACTACAACCATCCCGACCTCGCCGCCAACATGTGGGTCAACCCCGGCGAGATCGCCGGCAACGGCATCGACGACGACGGCAACGGCTACATCGACGACGTGTACGGCTACGACTTCGCCAACGACGACAGCGACCCGATGGACACCTACGGGCACGGCACGCACTGCGCCGGCACCATCGGCGCCGTCGGCAACAACGGCACGGCCGTCGCCGGCATCAACTGGAACGTGCGCCTGATGGCCGTCCGGGCGGGCGACGAATTCGGCCTCTACGACGCCGACATCGTCGCCTCCATCGACTACGCCGTCCTGATGGGCGCGCGGATCAGCAACAACAGCTACGGCGGCTACGGCTACTCGCAGACGATCTACGACGCCATCGCCCGCGCCCGCGACGCCGACCACCTCTTCGTGGCCGCCGCCGGCAACGAGTCCAACGACAACGACGTCACGCCGGCCTACCCGGCCTCCTACGACCTCGACAACATCATCGCCGTCGCGGCCTCGGACCGCAACGACCGGCTGGCCTCGTTCAGCAACTACGGCGCCGAGAGCGTCGATCTGGCGGCCCCCGGCGTCGCCATCCTGAGCACCGTCCCCGGCGGCGGCACCGCCGTCTACGACGGCACCTCGATGGCCACGCCGCACGTGGTCGGCGCCGCGGCCCTCGTCCTCTCGGTGGACAACAGCCTCGGCTACACGGCGCTGCGCAGCGCGCTGCTCGGCAACGTCGATCCGGTCGAAGTGCTGAACGGCCGCTGCCTCACCGGCGGGCGCCTCAACGTCGGCAACATCCTGCCGCGCATGGAAGGCGCCACCCCGGTCGCCGTCCGCAGCCTGGTGGGCTGGTTCCGCTTCGACGACGGCGGCGCGACGGCCGAGGACTTCACCCTCGCCGCGCCGTGGCGTCGCGACTGGCGCCAGGCGGGACGCATCGAGGCCGGCGCCGCGATGGTCCACGAGGGCGCCTTCCTGCCGACGGGCGACACCGACGGCGACGCGCTGCCCGACTGGTGGGAGGAGATGGCGGGGCTCGATCCGCGCGACGCCACCGGCGACAACGGCGCGGAGGCCGATCCCGACGGCGACGGGCTCGTCAACCTCTACGAGTACCTCGCCTCGCGGG
>CAYPJN010000096.1:0-1929 GCA_964411055.1 uncultured Lentisphaerales bacterium
AGGACCGCGTCCTGCATGTGCTGGTCAACCCGCCCTACGACACGCCGCTCGATCCGCCGTTTCTTTTTCCCGAGCGCGGCGTCCGTCACCGGGCACGGGACGGCCGTTCGATCCGCTCCTGCGATGCCCGCGTCGAATTGATCGACGTCCCCTTTGTCCGCATGCGGGGGTGGTACGAGGGAGCCTTCAAGACGGCCCCGCCCGGCTATGCCGCCCTGGTCGCCGGCGTGCAGCGGCGGGCGCCGAGCCCGCGGAACTACCCAAACCTGCTGTTCGATCGCTCAACCGGAAGACTGCTTGTCGACAAGGCCGATGACGCCAGATTGTCGGCCACCGAGTTTGCCGTCCTGCTCCATTTGCTTGGCGGGGTTGCGGCTCCGCAAGCCATCCATGACTCGCTCCTCGCATTCAAACAGCAGGCCCTGCCGCCCCGCGCCCCGGAATGGTTGCACGAACTGAAGGAAAGCAGCCGGTTCTGCGATGGAGAGTGCCTGGATGACGTGAGCAAGACCCTCTCTTCGGCCAGAGCCAAAATCAGGCGTCTCGCCGTTCTGGAACCGCTGGCCGAAACACTCATTCCACTCCGGGGGCGTCCGCCAGGTTACCCGGCCGGCAAGATATCGTTCTCCGGTCCCGATCCCTTCGCGGATATCTGCGGATATCCGAAGGATCCACCGCCTCCATAAAACAAGGTACCGTGTCCCCATGGCAACAAAACCCATCGTTCCCTGCTTCCTGTTCACCGTCGGCACCGGCACGGCCGGCCGGCACAGCAACCTGGCCCAGGGCCTCGTGAACAGCATACTCAAGACTCCGCCAAACAGTATCGTGGGACTGGTTCCCAGCATCAGCCCCGATTCCGTCGGCATCGCCGAGCTGGTTGCCGAAGAAGTGCGCCGCGAACGGGACGACATCGCCATTTCCATCGCCGGCAATTTCACCAATCCCGACAACCTGCTGACCAGCCGACGCGAGTTCCGCCTGCTGCTGCGCCACCTGAAGCAGAGCGCCGGGCTGGGCGAGCTGACGGTCAACCCCACGTCCGGCACCAAGCAGATGACCGCCGCCGCCACCCTTGCCTGCCTGGACGAGGGGCTGGGACGCCTCGCGTTCATCACCGGCGAACGGTCCGATGGCGTCGTCAAGACCGGCACGGAACAGGTGCAGCCGGTCGATGCCGCCCGGCTCCTCGCCGAGCAACGTGTCCGGGCCGCCATGATCCTGCTCGAACACGGCGACTTCTCCGCCGCCGCCAGACTCGCCGCACTGGCGGGCGCCTTCTTTCCCTTCGCCGCCGCGGCCACGGCGACGCTGGCCGAATGGAACCGGCTGACCTACGCCAATGCGCTGCGCGCCGCGTCCGGCTTCGACGACCTGGCGGGAACCCGCCGCATCCTGGAGCGCATGCGTGCCGCGCCCGAGTTTTCGGTCGAACGCGGCGCCGACATGCTCGCCCTGGCCCAACGCGAACTCGACTTCGACCGCCCGGAAGAGGCACTCTCCGCCGTCTACCGCGCGGTGGAACTCCTGGCCAAGGTCCGTCTCTTTGAGTTGGATTGTCCGCCGGATCAATGGTTCTCCGAGAATCTGATCCGTCGATTCAACCCCGACGAACGCCTTAGGAAGGATCTGCTGAGCATGCAGAAAGCGACCCCGGACAAGCCGCTGATGCTGGGGCTCGTGAAGTGCCTGACGCTGCTCGGAGACGACTTCCCACTCGCGAACCTGGATCGCAATCACCGGGACATCCTGCGACAGCGCAATGAAACCCGCTTCGGACATGGCGGCGCCAGCGTCGCGTCCCAGGATGTCGATCGCCTCCTCGCTTCCGTCTGTTCGCGCGCCTGCAACCAGTGGCCCGAAATGAAATCGCTGCTGGATGCCGCCCGCTTCCCCGACCTCGCCCCCCTCATCCGAAAGGAACTCGAC
>CAYPJN010000096.1:1939-3196 GCA_964411055.1 uncultured Lentisphaerales bacterium
GCCCCACCCCGGATTTCTGGCAGCGCAAGCTGATGGCGTATCTGCACGATGCGCCGGACAAGTGCTTCGATATCGCCAACCACGAGCGGACCGCCTGCACGGCCCAGGCCGTTGCCGGTTTCGCAGACGAAACTGTCCGCAAGTCAACGGCCGAGGCCGTGAAGCCCGCCGACTGGTTCGCCTCGGCTGCGGAACGCTTTGTCTTCCCAAGAAACAAGTGCTCCCATTCCTTCACGTCCGAGCCGCGCTTCATACATCCTCTATCGTCGGCCCCCTTCCCCTTTCCGTCCGACCTGCCCGCCAAGACGGGTGCGCATGCGGAAACCATCCAAACCGCGATCGGCGGCATCCGGACCGACGACTGGCACGAGAAGTTCTTTCTCTACTGGCGGCGCTGGCGCGACAACGCGGCCGCATCCACCTCGGCCCTGGCCTTCCTCCCCGCGGACACCCGCATCCCCGACCACACGATCTGGATCCACATGGCCGTCGCCTCGGCGCTGGCCCCCTGTATCGAAGGCCGCGACGCCCGCCCCGAACTGCTGCTGTTCCAACTCGGCCCAGTGCAAGACTTCATCGCCCAGGCCCGGTCGCAACGCGACCTCTGGTCGGGCTCCTATCTCCTCTCCTGGCTGATGGCCCATGCCATCAAGGCCGTTACCGACACAATCGGCCCCGATGCCGTCATCTTTCCCAGCCTGCGGGGCAACGGCATCTTCGACGCGCTTCACCGGGAGACGTTCTACGCCGCGGAATGGGAGAGCGGCGACGGCACCCGCCAGACCACCTGGGAGCGGCTGATCGCGGATCAAGGTGGAAAAGCGCGCGTTGCCGACTGGCTGCTGACTCCGACCCTGCCCAACCGCTTCTTCGCCATCGTGCCGCCGGGACATGGCGCCGAAATGGCCGCCAAGGCCAAACAGGCAATCCATGCCGAACTCGGGACTATCGGCGAGGCGGTCTGGCAATGGCTTGCGAAACAAGGCGCGCGCGGCGACTGGAAAGCGCGCTGGGATGCCCAGATCGCCGCCTTCCCGCAGACCGCCTGGGCCGTCCAGTCCTGGCTCGACCGCGAGGACTGCCTGGCTGCCGCCGAGAAGTTGCCGAAGGACGCGAGCGACCCGGACGGCGTTGCCGGACGGATCCGGCGCATGCTCGAACTTGCCGAGAAAAAGGTCCCGGCCGATGACCGCGACCGGCGCTACTACACGAACGATGCGAAGACCCGCCTCAACAACCCCGGCCTGCTCTGGTCGG
>CAYPJN010000096.1:3206-7938 GCA_964411055.1 uncultured Lentisphaerales bacterium
CCTGCTGGACGCCAGACTCGCTGCGCGCCGCAACACCCGCGACTTCACTCAATGGAGACCGGCTGGGGAAGGGGCCGTCAAAGACTCGCTCTCCGGCAAGGAGGAGTGCATCGGCGACGAAGCGTTCTGGGATCGGCTGACAAAGGAGCACCAGGATCTCTTCAAGGCCGCCTCGCACCGCTACGGCGCCATGAACCTGATCAAGCGGCTCTGGTGCCGTCCCGAAGCCGTTGGCTACCTGCCGGAAAAGCTCGGTCTCGACACCAGCGTCGTCACGCAAGCGCTGCGTGCCGACTCCACCCAGGATATCGCCTCCCGCAACGCTCCTGCGTCCGATGTCCAGAGTCCTGCGTCCCCCTACATCGCCGTTCTGGCCCTCGACGGCGACGAGATGGGCCGCTGGGTCTCCGGAGCCAAAACGCCCGAGTTCCTGCATCAGCTCGCACCCAAAGCCCAAAAGTATCTCGCCGACCACGGCGCCTCCGGCCTCCAGCGTCTGCTCACCCCCTCGTACCACCTCCAGTTCAGCGAGGCGCTCGCCAACTTCGCCATGCACCAGGCACGCGCAATCGTCGAGAACCATGGCGGCGACCTGATCTACGCCGGCGGCGACGACGTGCTGGCCATCCTTCCCTCCACACGCGCCATCGCCTGCGCCCAGGCATTGCGTGCCGCCTTCCGGGCCGACTGCGCAAACGGAAGACTCTATCCCGGCTCACAATGCGAACTCTCCTGCGGCATCGCCGTCGGCCACCAGAACGCCCCGCTGCAGATGCTGATCAAGGAGGCGCAGAAGGCCGAGCAGCGCGCCAAGCACGACTACGGCCGCGCCGCGCTGGCGGTCACGCTCTACAAACGCTCGGGCGAGATCATCGAGTGGGGCTGCAAGTGGAAAAACAACGCACTCGACCTCATGGCCCGCGTCACGGCGTTGACCAACGTCGGCAACCTCTCCGGGCGATTTCCCTACGCTCTCGCCGAGTTGCTCCAACCCTATGCGCTGGACGACGAAAAAGACGCCACCAAACTGGCGGCCATGCGACCGGTCGTCGAGGCCGAGGTGCGCCATGTCCTTTCGCGGCAGGGCGCCGGGCTCTCCAACGACGAGCGCGAGTCTCTCGCCGGCGAGATCAACCGTTATCTTGCCGCCTGCTGGCCGCTACCGGCGCCAGAGTCCGAGGTTCGGCGTCCTGAGTCCCGCCCCGCGGACGCAGGACCCGGGACCCAGGACGCAGACCGCAAGCCGAAGGCCCACCCGCAGGACTTCCTCAACCTCTTTCTCGCCGAGACCTTCATTAACCGCCTGCGGGGGGAGAACTGAACCATGAAGCACGCCTTTACCCTTGAGCCCCGCGACCTCCTTTTCCTGCGCGATGCCCGCCCCATGGCCGCCTCTGACGCCGGCATGGGTGCCAACTGGCCGCGCCCCGACCAGCTTTGGAACGCCCTCATCAACGCCTTCCACCGCCATTGGCCCGAGCCACAATCCTGGGACGGAACAGGAAAACACACTTTCCGTGACAAGCAACTGGCCGAGCACGACGGCAAAAGCAAGGACAAGAATGCCGACTCCTCTTTCCGTTTCGGTGCGCTCAAGACATTCGGCCCGTTCCCCTGCAAGGATGACACCCTCTATCTGCCCTGTCCGCTCGACCTCGAAATGGAAATGGTGCCGTGCCAGGACACCAACCTCCCGGCCCCGCTGGCCCATGCCTTCCTGCCGCGCAAGCAAGGCAAGCAAAAGGCCCGCGAATGGCTCTCGGCCGACGACTACGCCCGTTACCTGGCGGGCGGCGACCTGTCCGATCTCTCCGATCAGGCGGATCCGTCCGATCTCTACGATGTCGAGCGCAACATCGGCATCGCGATCAATGGCGAGACGCAGACGACGGTCAAGGGTCAACTCTACCTGGCCGAATACCTGCGCCTGCGGCAGGGCGTGGCACTGGCCTTCGAGGCCGAATGCGACCTCAAGCCCAGGGGACGGAACGAGATCATCGATCTCCTTGCCCGACCGGACCGCCCCGACACGCTGGTGATCGGCGGCCAGCAGGGGGTGGCGCGACTCCGGACGCAGGAAGTCGGACTCCGGTGGCCGCAAGCCGAGATCAAGACACCGCGGCTGCGCTGGACGCTGCTGTCGCCGGCGGTTTTCAACGCCGGTTGGCTGCCCGACTGGGTTGGCGTGGATGGCCGGGTCATGTTGCCCAAAGCCGTGCGCGCGCCGGGCATGTCGCGCGCGCAATGGAAGGCACTTGCGGCCAAGTCGGATGGCTTCAGCGCCAAGCTCGTCGCCGCGCGCATCGGCAAGCCGCTGGCTTTCTCCGGCTGGGATCTCAAGACCGGCCCCAAGCCGACGCAGTTGGCGGTGCCGGCCGGTTCCTGCTACGTCTTCGATTGCGGCACGGTCGAAGAGGCGCGCGCCCTGGCGGCCGCGCTCTCGCCTGACCGGCCACGCAGCACGCACTTCGGCGAAAAAGGCTTCGGCATCGGGCTCTGCTCGTCGCTGCCGGACGAGAATCAGAACGCAGGCTCCAAGACTCAGCCTGCGTCCTCGCGTCCTGCGTCCTGAGTCCTTCACCCTCTCATGCTCACCCACAACCACACAAAGGAAACAACCATGAAACAGGCGATTCTCACGATTTTCACCCGCACCCCCCTGCACGTCGGCGCGGGCTCCTCAGTCGGCGCGATCGACCAGCCAATCATCCGCGAGCGCCACACCCGCTTCCCGGTCATCCCCGGCAGCAGCATCAAGGGAGTGCTGGCGGATGCATGGTGCGATGAACTGATCCGCAACGACAAAGGACAGCTTGTCCGCCCCGACGATGACAGCACCAAAGAAGTTTCCTGGCTGTTCGGCGCTGAAGATGCCAATGCCGCCAAGGCCGGGGCCTTGCTGGTGGGTGAAGCCCGGCTGCTGGCCTTTCCTGTGCGGTCCGCCCGGGCGGGGTTCGCCTGGGTGACTTCGCCACTGGCCGTCAATCGCGCCATTCGCGATGGCCTGATGCCCGGGCTTGATGAGCTGGCTGATGATGAAATGGGGGAAGAAGGAGCGCGTTTTTCGAAGGAGACGCTCGGAATACAGAACGAGATCGTGCTCGAGGATCAACCCTTGACGCACAAAGGCGACCTTCCCGCCGGGCTCGCCGATGCGTTCAAGGCCGTACCCGGTTTTGCCAACAACACCCCCCGCCTGGTGCTCGTTTCCGACGGCACATTGGGATATTTCGTGACCACCGCATGCGAGATTGCCACGCATGTGAAGATCAATGACGAGACGGGCACCGCAGCAGGCAAGTTCCTGTTCAATCAGGAGAATGTCCCGGCCGACACGTTCTTCTATGCTACGATCCAGTGTGTCTCCCGTCAGGGCAGGGCGGATGACGATGCGCTCAAGGCACTGGAGCGCAAGCTCAACGCCAATCCCGTCTGGCAGTTCGGCGCCGATGGATCGACCGGTCTGGGCTACTGCACCGTCACCCTGAAAGAGGAGTCCAGCCATGCGTAATCTCGAACAAATCCGTGCCAAGCACGCCCTCGATTTCATCAACAACAGCGACGCCATGACCGGCCCCGATGGCGGCAACATCCTGTCGAAGCTGCCCACCATGATCGTGGCCGACGGGCTGCTGGCCACGGCCGCCTTCGCCAAGGCCAAGGGCGGTGGCTACGAGAAGACCATCGATAATATTTTCGCGCACCTGCGCTCCCAGGCCATTGCCGCTGGAATCGACGATCTCGCGGCCAAGGGCGCCTTGGAGCTCCAACGGGCCTCGACCGAAGCACTGGCCTATGCGAATTACATCAAGCGCTTCGGCAAGGCCAAACGCAAGGAGGACTGATCGTGTCCACCCATGCCCAGTCCCATACGCTCGAACTGCTTGGTGGCCCCCATGCGCCGGCGTGCGAGAACCGCTCGTTGCGTTTCTCGCGGTACACCGACCCTACGCTGAAAGAGGACGCAAGGCGTGCCTTTCTGGATGTCGCCATCGCCCAGAAACTGCCGGAAACCGTGCGCCGCGACCACCTGGACGACTACGACACCTTTCTGGATGCCGTGCCGGGGGTGATCCGCATCTACGCCGAGAACAAGGCCCGTCTGCTGCTCAACATGAGCGGCGGCGTCATGGAGAACGCAGGATGCTCCCTCGACCGCCTCACCGGACTTCCCTGCATTCCTGGTTCCGCCATCAAGGGCGTTGCCCGTCATGCCGCTTTAGACACGCTCAAAGCTGAAATCCGAGAGGCTAGACCCGCCTATCTGGCTAAGATTGCCCTAGTCTTTGGCTGGACATCCGCCGACTGGATGGACCAGTCCGATTTTGCGTGGTCGGCGGCCGACGCACTCACGGAGACGACTTCCATTATTGAAAAGCAGTTGGGCGCTTTTCCGAAAGACTTTGCCGGTGTGGTGGCCTTTTTCAGCGCCATGCCCCGTACTCCGCTGAACCATGACCTGGAACTCGACATTGTGACTTCCCATCACAAGGAATATTACGGCGAGCGTATCGACGTTGCCCTCGACAACGAACAACCCAACCCCGTGGTCTTTCCAGCCGTCGCAGCAGGCCATGTGTTCGGTTTCGCGTTGGCGCCGTTGTGCCGAACGACGCAGATCGGCCCAATGCTGCCCGATCTGCTGGCCTGCGCGCAGCAATGGCTGATCAGCGGCATCGAGACCTATGGCCTGGGCGCCAAGACCGCCGCCGGGTATGGATGGTTCGACGTC
>CAYPJN010000097.1:0-7930 GCA_964411055.1 uncultured Lentisphaerales bacterium
TATTCCTTCGGCGATATGAGTTGTAGGAAGGTATGGCAATTCCGGAGCACCGTGTCAAAAAGGTGCGAGCAACCACCGTGCCGCTCCTGGAGCTGGCTAGAGTTGAGCTTGAGCCTCGCCGCCAGGTCGGGATTCTTCATTGCGTCATACCAAAGCGGCTGGCGCAGTTCGAAAGCGGGCGTCTGCACCTCGTCGAGCGACGCGGGAAGCTTGAAGCCGCCCTTTTCCGGCACGACCGTCGTGCCGAGCGAAAGCCAGCGGATGCCGCCGAAGCGTTCGAGCGCCTCGTAGACACCGTAAAGGACGCCCCGCTTGCCGCCCGAGACCGTGAGCCTTCCGTCCGCGACGCGCAGTCGGAAGCCGTCTTCGCCGAGGGAATCGTCGCGCGCGATTTCCGCCGCGACGTCCCTCTCGCCCAGTTTCGCCGTCCAGGCCTTCAGCTCCGCCGCGGCATAGGTTTCGCTCGGACGGGGATCGTCCGGCAGTGATACCGCACCGCCAGCCACGTCCGCGGGGAGCGTGGCGCATCCGACAGTCAATGTCTTCATGCTTTCTCCAAGTTTCTTCTCTTGAGTTCACCGCCGCCACCGGAACGGAAAGACGGGCAGGTCGGATGCCTTGCCGCGGAGCGTCGCGCCAACCGGGTTCTGGGCCCAGGCGTAGCGGATCTCGACGGGATCGTGAACCGCCGCCGACGAGACAAGCAGCGTCTCGCCGTCGATCGCGACGTTGGCGGACAGCCACACGCCGTCCGCGCCGCGGATCACCACCCCCGTGACGGGACCGGTCGCGAAAAGTCCACCAGCCGCCTCGGTGAAGCCAAGGCGCACCCGGCCGTCCTTCTCGACGGCGCCGGAGAGGAAGCGCGGACCGGTCGCGGGGCCGGACTTTCTACCGTAGACATCGACCAGCGCCCAGCGGCAGAGGCGCTTCGCGACGTCCAGCTTGTTCGTCGGATGAATCGTGTACTCGTCGCCGAGATCGATCGCACAGGCGATGCCGGTGTTCTTCACCGCGCGCGAAACGGCGAGTTGGGACTCGCGGAGCTCCGCCCACGGACAGTCGGCGACGTGCCTGCGGACGTGGGCGAAGTTCGCGAGCTGGACGATGCCGAACGGGAAGTCGCCGAGTCCCCACTGGTAGCGCCAGTCGTCGATCAGCGCCGCGAGGGTCTCGCGGTAGGCGCGCGCGGACTCGACGTCGACCGCATTCGACTCGCCCTGATACCAGACCGCGCCTTTCAGAGGGTACGGAATGACCGGCAGGAGCGCGCGCTCGTACCACGAGGACGGCTTGACGGTCGTCGGGCCATCCGGGTAGCTGCGACGCTTCGGACGGATGTCGTCCCCGCGGTTGCCGATGTCGCGCTCGATCTTGCCGAGCCACTCGCCCTCGAGCGGGATCGCGTCCGCCGCGTCCTTCAACCCGACCGAAAAATGGTCCGCCCCCGTCGTGAAGCCCGCGCCGTACGCGTAGCTCCAAATGCGGATCGCGACCGTGTTCCGTCCGGCCTTTACGAGACGTCCCGGCACGGCGTAGACGCGCTTCACATTCCACATTTCCCATTCCTCGCCCTGGCCCGTGCGGCCGACCTCCTCGCCGTTGAACCAGACGACGTCATGCTTGTCGACCGCAGGGAGCTTCAGGACGAGGTCGCGGCCCGCCCACGACGCGGGCAGGTCGAGCGTCCTGCGGAACCACGCCGCGCCGTTGAAGGGACGCCCGAACGAGCTCGTGAACGTGCCGGGCTGGTCGGTCTTCACCCAGTCCGCCGCCGCGAAGCCGGGCTTCGCCCAGTCCGCCGTCTCCGCGGCGGGCCCCGGGTCGAGCGCGTTCTCCTTCGGTCGCTTCGGCTCCTCGGCCCAGACCTCGGGATCGCCCTGACGGCATTCGTATTCGGCCGTCCACGCCCTCGTCGCCGGACACCGCTTCAGCGCACCGCGGCTCATCCAGTTCTCCGCCAACGTGCCGCCGCAGCTCAGGGAGAGGACGCCGACCGCGGTTCCGATTTCCTTCTGGAGTTCGCGGCCGAAAAAGGTCGCGACGGCGCTCAGGCCCGTCACCGAGTTCGTGGTCGCGACGACCCACCGCCTGCCGTCGAAGAGACGGAGACCGGGGATCTCCGGCGCGCCGAGCGCGTTGCCGGTCGTCTTCATCGTCCAGGCCATGTTGCTCTGTCCGGACGCGAGCCACACCTCGCCGACCCAGACGTCGCGGATCACGTGCGTCGCGTGCGTGTGCTCGTTCGAGAGGACCATCTCGTAGGGTCCGCCCGCCTTCAGCGGCGGCAGGTAGAACTTGACCGCCCACCGGCCGGGTCCGCGCGGCTGTCCGATGTCCGTGTGCGCCCACGTGACGACATCCCCGACACGGCAGGAGAGCCGCCACGCCATATTCGGCCCCTCGCCCCACACCGGCACCGGCACGCCCTGCTGAAGAACCATGTGGTCGGAGAAGACCGGCGGCAACGAGAACTCGTCCGGCGGCGTTTTCTGTCCGGCGGCGGAGACGGGAAAGGCGGCGAGGGCCGTGGCGACGGCGGTAGCCAGGTGTTGTTTCATTGGCAGATCCTCATTTGAGACCGAGATTGCGTGCGGTGAAGAACTGGAAGGGCGCGGACCGCTCGCCCTTCTCTTCCAGCGCGAGATACAGGGTTGCCCGATGCCCGATCATGCGTTGAGCCTCCAGATGGCGCCGTTCAACACGGTCGCGAAGGCCGCCCAGAGCAGATAAGGCACGAGGAGCGCTCCGGCCAGAGGTTTGACGCGCCTGAAGGCGATGAGCGTTGCGAGCACGGCCAGGTCGAGCACGATGATCTCGGCAAATGCCAGTCCCGGCCGGTGCAGGCCGAAGAACAGCGGCGTCCAGAGTGCATTCAACGCCCACTGAGCCAGATAGAGGCCGAGCGCCCACCGCTGGACGCGCCAGCCGCCCTCCCGCCAGACCAGCCAGGCGGCGATGCCCATCAGAACGTAAAGGACAGTCCACACCGGTTCGAAAAGCCATCCGGGTGGGTTCCAGGACGGCTTGACCAGGCTGGCATACCAGGCGTTCTTGGCGATGAAAACGCTGGTGACGGTGGCGCTGAAGGTGAACGCGACCCAGACAAGCGGGGCCAGCGTGTTACGACATCGGTGTGCAGGCATGTGGAAAGCTCCTGATGACTTCGTCGGCACGTTGTCGAGCGGCATGTACAGAGATTACCGCATCAGGCGCATTTACGCCACCCCCTCTAACTTCACCTTACTAACCCTTACTAACCCGACTCCCAGCCCGGTTGCGTTTCCGTTCGGCGGGTGTATGTGGACGCCAGCGCAAGCCTGGCGGCCAGCTCCCCGTAGCGGGCCATCAACGCCTTGAACCGGACGCCGTTATTGAGCAGACGCTCGATTTCGGCGACCTGGTTCAGGGGGATGCGCTTGGACTTCCGCATTAGCGAATCGCCCGCCAACACTCCCGCCTCTTCAGCCTATCACCCATCAACAAGATTGAATCACACCCCATTCTGGGTGGCTAACCGAATACTCCTTGCCGGAGCGGGACAAGTTTAGTAAATTCCGGGCCGATCACCGACCGTGCGCCCATCGTCTATCGGCTAGGACACAAGGTTTTCATCCTTGTAAGCGGGGTTCGACTCCCCGTGGGCGCGCCATTTCTTATGCCTGGCCGCGCGCGGCGGGGCCGTTCAGAAGCTTTGATAGAATCGGCGGCGCGGGTGTAACCGCGCCCTCCAGTGGTCAAAAAGTCAAGTCTTCCGGGGGATGTGCCCTATGCCGCGGTGGTTGCGAGAATTCCTGAGCCATGAAACGACGCCCGTCCTGCAGTTTCTGAAGTATGCCATCGTCGGCGGCATGGCGACAGGCACGCATATCCTCGTCTTCTACCTATGCGCACTCTTCCTGCTTCCCAGCCTCACGCGTAACGACATCGTTGTCCGGATGCTGGGGATCTCCGTGGCGGAGGTGACCGATGCCCAACGGGCCTGGAATGCCGGCATCGGCAACGCCATTGCCTTCTTCTTCTCCAACGCCTTCTGCTACGTCCTGAACCGCCTCTTCGTCTTCAAGCCGGGACGCCACCCCTGGTTGATCGAGTTTCTACTCTTCTTCGGCGTCTCCGGCATCAGCATGCTGCTTGGCACTTCGATCCAAAGCTGGCTCATCGCCCGGTTTGCCGCGCAGACCACCATCGCCTTCGGCGCCAACCTGGTCACCTCGCTCGCGATCAACTACGCCATGCGGCGCTTCTTCATCTTCAAGGGGTGAGGCTGGTTCCTGGGCTGCTGAGAAAAGAATCGAGGACGAGGACGAGGACGAGGACGTCTGCCGAGGCGAATAGTACGCCTCAAAGGTCAATGCAGCTTTGATGCGTCCGCGCAGGTCAGCGCGGCTGCGAGACCGCAGTCCTCGCAGCCCGCGTGCGCATCGAGGCAGAAATCGGCATGGATCTGCAGCAGGCCCTGCTGCAATAGACCGCTCCTGGCATAGAGGGCGGGATTGTGGTCGCGTCCGAAGAGGTGGACGGCCATCGCCCGCATGGGCGCGCTGATCTCCTCGGACGGCAGGCCCGGCAGCAACTGCGGCAGCACCTGGGGGAGTTCGCCGGCGATGAACGGCACGATGACGTTGGTCACGAGCATGGCCGCGGTGGCGGCGCCCAGCAGGCTGCCGGCGGAGGCACCCTCCGCGCGCCGGACGAGGGTGAGGCGGTCGTCCCAGAGTTCCAGCCGCGCCCGTGCGGCGAGCCGCCGCCGGAGCGTCCGGAACCAAACCGCCGGAGGATCGAACGGCAAATCGCGCCAGAGACTCTCCACCGGCTCGGGATCGCCGAAGAGCGCGGCGGCCACGGCCAGGCGGCGCGCGGGGTGGTTGGCGGGCCGCATGGCGCCGAGCCGCCACGGCAGCGGTTCCGCGGCGCCCGGCAGCGGTTCGCGCCAGGCGCTGTTCCAGAGTTGGCGGATCAACTGGCGCGACGCCTCGTCCTGGCCGCGCGCCGGATCGGGCAGCAGCCCCGCGGCCCGCAGCAGCCGCGCGTAGCGGTCGGCCGGCGCCGCCGGCGGCCAACCTGCGAGCGGTAGCCGCTGGGCCAGCAGGCGGAAGGCGCGTGTGTTGCGTTTGTGGCCCAGGGCCGCCATAAAGGCCTCGTAGAAGACCTGCGCCGGGTCGCGCGTCTGCGCGATACGCGCTGCCAGACGATCGCGCTTGCGCTCCAGGCGGTGCCGGCCGGCGTCGGCCAGCAGAGCGGCCCACTTTTCGGGGTCACTGCCCAGCGCGCGGGCGCAGGGCCGCGGACTGGGCGGGATGACCGCATGCGGATAGGCGTCGAGGTCGATGTCGTCGAATGCGAAGCCGGGGTTGCGGCCCAGGGCGTCGCGCAGGGCGATGCGCAGGACGTGCGGCGGCAGCGCGTCGCCGGCGCGCGGGCCGGGAACATAGGTCACGTGCGCCACGACGCGTTCATAGTTCGGGTCGTCAGCGTGGCCGTGCTGTTTCCACGCGCCGGGCCGGATGTGGATTTCGACGTCGCCGGTCAACTGGCGCCTTTCGGGGCCGACGAGCAGCACCGCGTCGAGGAAATCGGGGCCGGCCTCCAGATTCCAGCGCCCGGGCGAGCGCACCTCGACAGTCTCGCCCAAGTCGTCCGCGAGCACTGGCGGCCGGAGCTTGTCGTCCGACCAGACGCACTGCAGGTGGCGTTCCGTGAGATGCCCTTCCGAACGGTAGGCCGCCGCCGTCTCGTTGACATGGCCGCCGTCCGCCGGCAGGGCGTCGGCGTAGCGGAAGGAGCCGCGGATGGATGCGCGCGTCATGGCTCGCCCGTCTAGAACATCTTGCGCCGTATGAAAAGGATCACCGTCAGCAGGGAAGTCAGGAATGAGATGCCCATCGTGATGGCGAAGGCGTGGGGATTGTGCTGGAAGGGCAGCGGGATGTTCATGCCGTAGATCGAGGCGACGAGAGTCGGCAGCATGAGCACGATGGTGATGGCCGTCAGGAACTTCATCACCATGTTCAGGTTGTTCGAGATGACCGAGGCGAAGGCGTTCATCATGCCGGTCAGGATGTTGCTGTGGATGGTGGCCATTTCCAGCGCCTGGCGGAACTCGATGTCGGCGTCGTCGAGGGAGTCGAGGTCGTTCTCGCCGATATTGAGCTGGCGCATGTGGGAGAGGCGGCTGACCATGATCTGGTTGGCGGTCAGGGAGGTCGTGAAGTAGACCAGGCTCTTCTGGAGGTCGAGGAGCGCGATGAGCGTCTCGTTGCGCAGGGCCTTGTGGAGGTCGCGCTCGATCAGGTCGGCCGCGTTGCTGATCTCCCGCAGGTTGCGCAGGTAGAGCAGCGCCGCGTAGAGCAGGATCTGGAAGGCGAAGCGGAAGCGTTCGGTCGGCGGGCAGACGCGGCGCATGTGCTCGGCGAACTCGGTGGTCAGGGCGGTGCGGCGGGCGCAGACGGTGACGACGGCGTTGGGGGCGATGACGATGCCGAACGGCACCGTGATGAAGGGGATGGAGCCGAGCGAGGTGTCGTGGTACGGGACGCGCAGCACGATCAGGGTGGCGTTGGTCTCCTCGTCGAGCTCGATGCGCGGACGCTCGTCCTTGTCGAGCGGATCCGTCAGGAAGGTGGCGGGCAGGTGGAAGGTCTGCGTGACACGCGTAAGCTCGTCGGGAACGGGCTCGAAAAGGTTTGCCCAGCAGCCCGGACAGAGATCGTCGGTCTCGCGGATGCCGACCCCGGTGATCCACTTGTGAATTGTCAGCATGGAGTGGTTCCGAAAAAGCGATTGTCCTGGTCCGACATGCAACGCCGCATCCGCGGTCCCGGCGGTTACGCCCGCTCTCCGGCGGGCCGCTGCCGTGCGGCGCGCAGTCCGCCGGGGAATATAGCACGCGCGCCGCCGGCCGACAAGCGTTCGGATTCCACGATCCGTCGATCCGTCGCACCATCCGTCGCACTTGGCACGCGTTCGCCGCACCGGCGTTTTGACACGGCCCGCCGCCTGCGCTACGATAAGGCAACGTGAACGTGCCCCAGGAAGATTTCTTCGAGGCGCCGGAAGCAGCGGAGAACGCCGCGCCGCCCATGCCGGAGCGCGCGCCCCTGGCGGTTAGGATGCGTCCGGAGACTATCGAGGACGTCGTCGGCCAGGATCACATCCTGGGCGCCGGGCGCCTGCTGCGCCGCGTGATCGAGGCTGACCGTCTGACCAACCTGATCTTCTTCGGCCCGCCGGGATGCGGCAAAACCTCGCTGGCGGAGGTCATCGCGCGCACGACGCGACGGCGCTTCGAACGCTGCAGCGGCGTCCTGAGCAACGTAGCCGGGCTGCGCAACGTCTGCGAGACCGCGCGCCTCTTCCGTGACGGCCGCGGCACGCTGCTTTTCATCGACGAGATCCACCGCTTCAACAAGGCGCAGCAGGATGTTCTTCTGCCGTATGTCGAGGACGGCACCGTGACGCTGATCGGGGCCACCACGCACAACCCGCAGGTCTTCATCAACACCCCGCTCACCTCCCGCTCGCTGGTCTTCGAGCTCCGCGCGCTCGACCGCTCGGCCGTGCGCCGCCTGCTCGAGCGCGCACTGCGCGACGACGCCCGCGGCCTCGGCGCGGTCCGCACGCAGATCGCCGGGGAGGCCCTCGACTTCCTGGCCGACATCTGCGAGGGCGACGCCCGCCGCGCCCTGACGGCGCTCGAGGTGGCCGTGCGCAGCACGGCGCCGGACCCCGACGGCGTCGTGCGCGTCGATGCCGCCGCGATGGAGGACTGCGTCCAGCGCCGGATGATCGTCTACGACCGCGAAGAGGACGGCCACTACGACACGATCTCGGCCTTCATCAAGAGCCTGCGCGGCTCAGATCCTCACGCGGCGCTCTACTGGCTGGCCAAGATGCTGGAGGCCGGCGAGGATCCGCGCTTCATCGCGCG
>CAYPJN010000098.1:0-7892 GCA_964411055.1 uncultured Lentisphaerales bacterium
CCATTATTGACAGGGATCAGAAAATGGGGAACAATAAAACGAACTGATTTGCGGTGGGGTTGCGGCAACTCCCGCAAAAGCGGCAGCATGGGTGACCTGCTTGACGAATGGAGATAGCCATGCGATTAGCATTGACAATTATCTGGGCCCTGAGCCTGTACGCCGTAGCGGCGGGACAGATCCTGCATGTCGATGGCCAGTATGGCGATGACTTGGCGACCGGGGAATCATGGGACACGGCGCTGAAGACGCTGCATGTCGCGGTCGACCGGGCCAACCTCACGGGCGGCACCGTCCTGGTGGCCCCCGGCCACTACGCGGTGACCAACACCCTCGCGCTGACCAACGCCATCAGCCTGCAGGCGACCAACGGCGTCCCGGCCGACACCTCCATCTTCCGTTCCACAACTCCCGCCTATACCGTCGTCCGCATCACGCATCCCGGCGCCCTTCTTGCCGGCTTCACGGTCTCCAACGGTCTCGCGGCGACGTGCGGAGGCAACCTCTGGCTCGACGGCGGGGGCGCTGTCAGCAACTGCTGGATCACGCGGCACTCCGTTTCGAGCGGGTTGCCCGGCGGCGGCATCTACAACAATAACGGACGGGTGACCCACTGCCGGATCTCGGATTCACTGGGTTCTCACTGGGCCTGCAAGGGGGCCGGCATCTATCAGAAGGGCGCTGGCGCCGTCACCGCCTTCAGCGAGATCTGCCGGAATGCTTCCTCCGGCCACTCCGTGCTGGGCGCCGGCATCTACCTGGAGGGCGGCGAGATCCGCAACTGCGCCATCACCAGCAACCGCAACAACACCGTGACGACCGATGGCGGCGGATGCGGCGGAGGTCTCTACATCGGCGGGGGCCGGGCGGTCAACTGCCTCATCGCCGGCAACATCGCCGGATGGGTCACGGATAGAGCCAGCGGCGGGGGCGGCGTCTACCTGGCGGGCGGCTCGCTTGTCAACTGCACGATCGTCGACAACCGCGCCCGGCTTCCCGGCGGCGGCGGACTCCGTTTCGCGGGCACGGCGACTCTCACCAACTGCATCGTCGCGCGCAACACCGGCCCCGAAGCCGACACCGAAGAGTGGCGCGCGCCGAACAGCACCTACGTCAAGGCCGCCTACAGCCGCATGACCCCGCTGACCAACGGCACCTTTACCGCCTGCACCGAGTCGGACCCCGCTTTCCGTGATGCCGACCGCGGCGACTGGCGGCTGTCGCGCGGCAGTCCTTGTGAAGACACCGGCGTGCTCCTGCAGGAATTAGCCGACGGCATTGACCTGCTGGGCCATCCGCGCGTCGACGGCGACGCGCAAATCGACATGGGGGCGCTGGAGAATCCGCACGAGTCGGGCACGCTCTCCATCGAGGGCTGGCCGGCACAGTACGGCACGGTGACGCCTCCCTACGGCGAATGCAATTTCCTGACCAACGGAACCGTCATGGTCTGCTCGGCTCCCGGCGAACCTTTCCAGGATGGCGATGCCCAATTGGTTTGCCTCGGCTATTCGCTTCTCGGTCTCGACAACGAAGGGCAGGTGATATCGTCGAACCGCAGCGACATGACCAGCTTCACCTACACCCACACCGGGCGCTGGCACCGGGTGATCTGGCATTATACCGAGACCTTCTGGGTGGATTTGTCGGCCACCCATGGCGGACGCGTCTCCACGCCCGGCGGCTGGCTGCCTGCCGGCACCACGTTCACCGTCACAGCCGACACCATCAATCCATGGTGTTTCTTCTCCCACTGGTCGGGCGACGTGCCTGCGGGGCAGGAGCAGAGCGCCACGCTTAACCTGACGGTAGACCGCCCGCTTTTCCTCCGGGCGCATTTCCCCGTCACCCTGCATGTGTCGCACGCCGACGGCGATGACGATGACGATGGCGGTTCCTGGTCAAACGCGCTCAAGACCGTCGGTCGCGCCGTGGAACACGCCAGTCTGGCGGGCGGCACGATTCTGGTGGCCCCCGGCCACTACGCGGTGACCAACACCCTCGCGCTGACCAACGCCATCAGCCTGCAGGCGACCAACGGCGTCCCGGCCGACACCTCCATCTTCCGTTCCACAACTCCCGCCTATACCGTCGTCCGCATCACGCATCCCGGCGCCCTTCTTGCCGGCTTCACGGTCTCCAACGGTCTCGCGGCGACGTGCGGAGGCAACCTCTGGCTCGACGGCGGGGGCGCTGTCAGCAACTGCTGGATCACGCGGCACTCCGTTTCGAGCGGGTTGCCCGGCGGCGGCATCTACAACAATAACGGACGGGTGACCCACTGCCGGATCTCGGATTCACTGGGTTCTCACTGGGCCTGCAAGGGGGCCGGCATCTATCAGAAGGGCGCTGGCGCCGTCACCGCCTTCAGCGAGATCTGCCGGAATGCTTCCTCCGGCCACTCCGTGCTGGGCGCCGGCATCTACCTGGAGGGCGGCGAGATCCGCAACTGCGCCATCACCAGCAACCGCAACAACACCGTGACGACCGATGGCGGCGGATGCGGCGGAGGTCTCTACATCGGCGGGGGCCGGGCGGTCAACTGCCTCATCGCCGGCAACATCGCCGGATGGGTCACGGATAGAGCCAGCGGCGGGGGCGGCGTCTACCTGGCGGGCGGCTCGCTTGTCAACTGCACGATCGTCGACAACCGCGCCCGGCTTCCCGGCGGCGGCGGACTCCGTTTCGCGGGCACGGCGACTCTCACCAACTGCATCGTCGCGCGCAACACCGGCCCCGAAGCCGACACCGAGGAGTGGCGCGCGCCGAACAGCACCTACGTCAAGGCCGCCTTCAGCCGCATGACCCCGCTGACCAACGGCACCTTCACCGCCTGCACCGAGTCGGACCCCGCTTTCCGGGATGCCGACCACGGCGACTGGCGGCTGACCCGCGGCAGCCCCTGCCGGGACACGGGCGCCTATCTTGACTGGCTGGCGGCCACCGTCGACCTGCTGGGGCAGCCGCGCATCGACCGCGGAACACGGATCGACATGGGCGCCTGCGAGACCCCCTATGTGCCGTTTGAGACTCTCATCCTGCTGCGATGATCGGTTGACTTTCCGGCCCCGGGAGCTTACGCTCCTGCCATCGAAGGCAACCCAAAGGAACGCTGAAAATGAAGAGTATCCGATTCGGTCTGGTCGGTTGCGGCAAGATCGCCGCGTGCAACCATGCGCCGGAAGTCGCCCAGTTGGGCAGGAACAAGGGCGAGATCGTCGCGCTCTACGACATCAAGAAGGGCAAGGCCGCCGCCTTCGCGCGCGAGGCCAACCTGCCCAATGCCCGCATCTGCCGGAGCTACGCGGAGCTGCTGGCCGCGGACATTGATGCCGTGATCATCGCCACGCCGAACAGCTTCCACTACCCGCAGACGCTTGCGGCGCTCAAGGCCGGCAAGCATGTGCTGGTCGAGAAACCCATGGCCGGCACGGTCACCGAGGCCGACAAGATGATCGACCTGGCCAAGCGGCGCGGACTGGTGCTGCAGGTAAACCAGTCGCTCCGGTTCAACCCGCTCTACGTCGAGATTCAGAAGTGTGTCGCAAAGGGCCTCATAGGCAAGCCGTTGCATGCGCGCTGCCTGCGCGCCGCGTCCAGCAGCCCGGATGTCGGCTGGTCGCCGGGGGCCACCTGGTTCGTGCAGAAGAAGTACGAGGGCAGCCTGGTCGGCGACATCGCCGTGCACATGGCCGACTTCCTCCAGTGCGCCTTCGGCCCCGTCCGCCAGATCCAGGCGTCCACCCGCAACTGGTCGCACGAGGTCGTGGACAACGTGACCGCGCTCTTCGATTTCCAGAACGGCGCCACGGGTGTGCTGCAGCTCAGCTGGACCTTCCCGAAGGGCGACGGCGCGCTGGAGCTCTACGGCGAGAAGGGCAAGCTCTACACGAACAAAGACGGCTTCGCGGTCGTCTTCAAGGATGCCCGGCGTCAGCCGCTCCAGGTCAACGCCGC
The DNA here is from genome assembly GCA_964411055.1 of uncultured Lentisphaerales bacterium. Lineage (GTDB taxonomy): Bacteria > Verrucomicrobiota > Kiritimatiellia > RFP12 > JAAYLN01 > JAAYLN01. The sequence goes on from CAYPJN010000098.1 coordinate 3,958, forward strand.
CGACCTCAAACCGATACCCGATTCGCATGCCGCCTTTGTCCAGCGCATCGCCAAGGGCGAGCGCCAAGCCTGGCTGGCCGGCCGCGAGGCCATCGCCCTCTGCGAAGCCATCAGCATCGCCGGACGGACAGGCAAGGCCGTCCGGCCGAAGAACCGCAGAATATAGGCCCCGGAGCATTTGATAAGAAATCGCTTTTTGGTCGGCACCGGCCTACACAGGCCGAAATCATGCCGGAACCGGTCTGGAGCAGCGATGTCATGGGATAACCCAGTCGGCCGGAGGGTCGGGGCCGGTAGCGACCCGGACACCTTGTTGCCATAGGCCGAGGTGGCGCAGGATGCGCTCGATCACCGCCTGTTCGTCGATCAACGACACAATCCGCATCTCCTTCTGGCATTTCGGGCAGAGGAGCGGATCGGCTTCCCACACCTTCTTGATCAACTCGCGCCATTTCGGAGACGGGATGCGGCGAGGGCTCCGTGATCTGCATCTTCTCCACGGCGAAGCTCAGAGATGGACTCCAGGCACAGCAATGAGACAAGATGGCCCAATCGGGTCGCCCCGACTGACCCCTGAGGGGCCAGTCGGGGCTCCCACACCGAGCGCGCCGTCGTTCCTTGCCATAACTGCAACGCCCTCAGGAGATATTCGTCGTCAATCCCTTCCCCAACAGGATTCAGGTGATTATTTAACAGCTTCTGACCCATTACGGCTGAGCTGTTAAATGGATTGGATTTGCCTTTGTGTCGCGGATTTGACTTTCTGCCGCCGGCATACTATATTTTTGTCAAATGCTGGCGCTGGCATCCGGGTGCATGTCCGGATGCACAATGCTCATATGGCACACGTGGAGAAGGAAATGAAGAAGTCGCTTGCGCTTGTCCTCGCTCTGCTTTCCGCCGCCGTGTTGCACGCCGAATGGGGCTTCAAGAGCTCAACTGTTATCACAAACGGCAACTGGGAGATCGGCGTCTCGGTCAAAAATGACGTCGACACCACGCTCACTAGCTATGTGGCGGGGTCGGGGACGCTCGATCTCCGCAAGTTCTCCGAGGAGACCGGCTGCAAGGTCCGAAGTCTCGGCACGATTTTCAGCTCTAACCCAGTTGTCTCGGAAATCATCCTAGCCGACGCAGATCTGACGACTCTCGCTAGCTACGGCTTCCAGAATTGCTATTCGCTCCAGAGCATAACGCCGTTTTTCCCCCCTTCGGTCACGTTGATGGGCTCGTATGCGTTCCAAAACTGTACAAATCTTGTTGGAGATCTCGCAATCACCAACATGGCCAGTGTCAGCGCCGGGGCATTCACCAGCACCCGGATCACCTCCGCCCGATTCTGCGAGCAGCTTGTTTCATTGAACGGCGCTTTTAACGGCTGTTATTCACTTACCAACGTCACCCCGTCATTCCCGCCAACGCTGGAGAGCATTGCTGGATACGCGTTCCAAAATTGCACCAACCTTGCGGGCCGGTTCGTGTTATCGAACCAGAAGATCAGGTTATTGGGAAACTGTATTTTCGAAAACACCGCGATCGAGGATCTGACCATCCCGCAGTCGATCACCAATATCGCCTCATATTTTGCCAAGAACTGTAAAGCCCTTACCAACGTATCCGTCGCTTTGCAGGGGCGCGCCCCGGAACCCACGCCGTGCTACATCGGGTATCAAGCCTTCTACAACTGTCCGAAACTCGCGACGCTTGAACTTCCGTTCCCCGGATATGCAACCGGGCATGGAAACAATGTGCATATTGGAAGCTGCCCCAGTCTCAGGAGGATACACATCTTTGGACCCGCGATTCCAAAAATTGCCATCTCGGGCTATACCAACTACGTGCTGCAGATTCTCTGCTCGCGGCAACAGGACAAGGCTGGCTGGGAGGCGCTCGCTACGCCGCTCACGGAGGATGATCGGCTGCGCGAGACCTACCCCGGCCCCAAGACCTTCGGTACTGACAATTCGACACTCATCACCCCGACCGCCTGGCTCGTATGGGCCAGCTCGCCCTACGACCGTGCGCCGACCACCATTTTCGTCCGATAATAAATTGGCTCCAGAGCACGGCGCGCGCCCAGCGACAAACGGCGCGGGCGCGCGCCCGGTCATTGTTCCTGCGCCTTGAGCCAGTTCTCAAGCCGCACGCGTAAGGCCATGTCGTCGGCCGACCGATCCACGCGCTGGCGGCACGCACCGGGCGGGAACGCATCGCGCAGACGCCGCCGCACGAGATCGGCCGCCCGGGCGGCATAGCCGCCCGCCAGTCCGCCCCGCCGTGTCGCGGCGGGATACGTGTGCCGTATCTTGGCCGGCGGAATCAGGATCGCCCGGAGTCCCACCGCCGCACGGCGCCACCAGGAGGCCTGGCGGAACTCGCTCAGCAGCCGGGACATGGCCATTAACTGTACGGCTTCGGGCAACGCCACCGCCAGGGCGTCGCGGCGCTCCGCCACGCAGGACTCCAGCGGGTGCGTCCAAGCCGCCAGCGACGGGGGCGGTTCCACGCCGCAGAGGTCATGGGCGACGCGCCATACGAAGGGCGCCCGGAACCCGAGTCCCCAGGCGCGCGCCTCGGCGTCGAGCCCCGCCGCCGAGAGCTCCGCCGTGAAGCGTCGCCCCAGCAGCACGAGATCCAGATGGGCACGGGCGGGAAAGCGCCACTGGTGCGCCTGGAGATGGTAGGCCAGGTAGACCAGGTGCGCCGCCGGCGGCAGGAGCTGGACTTCGACACCCGAGATGCGGCCAGTGCCGGCCGCGTTCCAGAGACGCTCCAGATCCTGCTCCGGCGCCAGCCCGTGCGACGGATGCCAGAGCGACCACTGGATCTCGACCCCGCAGCGCCATTGAGGGTGGATAAAGAGACGCTCCTTTCCCCACCCGCCGGGACGGTTTTCCCGCGCGGCGGCATAGCCGAGCCGCTCCATGACGCGCTGGGCCGCGTCGATCTGCGCCGGACGCACGAGCAGGTCCATGTCGCTCATCGGGCGCTGGACGATGTCCGCATAGACGTGCTCCGCCAGCCAGATGCCCTTGAGCGGCATGGCGGCGACGCCCGCCGCTCGCAGCGCCGCCAGCACGACGGCCCGCTGTTCCTGCATCCGGACCGCCGCCGCGACCCGGCTGCGCTGCAGCCGCACCCATTCCGGCAGGAGGGCCGCATCCGGGCCCTGCCCCGCGGGCCAGGCGGCGACGGCATCGAACAGGAAGGCGTCGAGCTGGTGGCGCCGGGCCAGCGGCAGCGTCCGCGCCCAGTCCACTGGCGGCCCTTCGACGGCATGGTCTTCGATCACGGCCCGCAGCACGCGCCGCAGATCCGCCGCCTCCCCTGAAACAGGGACTTCCTCAGGTGATCCGCCGCTCATGGCCCCGCCGGTGCCGCGCCGGCCTCCGGAAAGAGCCGGGCTAGCTCGCCGCGCGTCCGCAGCAGCGTCTGCGCGTCGCCCTGCTCCACGACCGCGCCATCGCGCAGCACGATCACGCGCCGCGCCCAGGTCAGCATCTCGGGACGGTGGCTCACGACCAGCGCCGGACGCCCCGCCGCCTCCTGTCGCAACAGGCGTATGAGTTCCTGCTGCGTGCGGGCATCGAGCGCGCTGGTCGGCTCGTCGAGCACCAGCAGCGCCGTCTCGCGCAGCAGGGCGCGGGCCAGGGCCAGCCGCTGCCACTGCCCCATGCTCGGCTCGACACCCGGGCGCAGCCAGCGTCCCAGCGGAGTGTCGAGCCCCTGCGGCCACTGCCGCGCGACCGTGTCGAGCCCCACGCGCGCGGCGGCGGCGGAGACGCGCCCGTCGGACGCCGCGCCCCGCGGATCACCGATCCAGATGTTCTCGGCGGCGGTGAGCTGGTAGCGCCCGAAATCCTGAAGGAGCACTCCCACTCGCTGCCGCCAGGCGGCCGGATCGAGCTCCCGCAGGTCGATGCCGTCGACCAGGA
>CAYPJN010000099.1:0-7888 GCA_964411055.1 uncultured Lentisphaerales bacterium
GTGGTGGTCGTCAACTTCGCCGGGCAGGGCGAGGAGACGCGCCGCAACACGACGCGCGCGAGCATCGCGGCCATCGGCACGGCCATCCAGGCCTACGAGGTGCGGATGGGAAGGTATCCGGAGAGCCTCGACGAGCTGACGGCGACCACCGAATCGATGGCCGCCCTGCTGGACAAGTCGCGCCTGAACGACTCGTGGGGCACGGCCTTCCAGTACAAGAAGACGGGCAAGTTCGAGTACGAGGTGCGCTCGGCGGGACCCGACGAGCAGATGAACACCGAGGACGACATCACCAACTAGCCGCCGCGGCCATGCGGCGTCCTTACACGCGCCGGCCGGACCATGAAGTGCCTACCGAAACGGCGGCAGGGAGGCTTTACCCTGATCGAACTGCTGCTGGTGGTGATCATCCTCGGCGTCGTCGCCGCCGTCTTCGTGCCGCGCATCGGGGCCGGAATCGCCGGCTCGCGCCTGGCGGTGGGCGCACGCACTGTCATACAGGCCGCGCGCTACGCCCGCACCATGGCCCTGCTGCACCAGGCCGAAACGGAGCTGGTGATCGGCCTCAAGAGCGGCATCGTGCGGATCGAGGCCGTCGGGGGCGCGGGAGGCGAACCGCCGCCCGTAAACGAACCGTCGGCCGACGGCGCTTCCGGCGCGTACGACGGGACGGCCTGGGAGACGGAGGCCACCAACCGCCCGGCGGCCGTGGTTACCGCGGCACGCTTTGCCGAGGAGATCCGCGCGGAGTTCACCTGCGAGGGCATCGGCTTCCGCTTCCTGGGGTATGAAGACACACTCGGAGACACCGCGCCCGTGGCGTCTGGCGCGGAAACGCCCGGCAACGAGGCCTCCGAGTGCCGCATCCGCTTCCGCAGCAACGGCATCTGCCGCCCCTTCGGATTGCGCGTGCTGGTCGACGAGGAGGAGTGGATGGATCTGGCCTTCGACGTGACCGGCGCCGGAAAGGTGCTCGAAGATGCGCGCTGAACGCGGACGCCGCGCGGGCATGACCCTGGTCGAGGTGCTGCTGGCGGCGGCCCTCCTGGGGCTGGGTCTGGTCACGTTGCTCGGCGGACTCTCGAGCTGCCTCGCGGTCATGCGCGCCTCGCGCGAGTTCCAGTCGGCCCAGTGGGCGCTGAGCCTGGGCGAGTTGACCTATCCCGTGACCGAGGTCGAGGAGGTCGAGGATCTCAACGTTGACGCCGACAGCAGCCTGGTCGAGGGCTTCACCTTCTCGCGCACGGTCGACCCCAAGGAGGTGGTGGACGAGCTGACGGACGACGGCCTCTATGTCGTGCGCACGCGGATCGCCTGGGGCGCGGGCGGGGAGGGCCAGGCCGAGGAACTGGTGAGCTACGTCTGGCACAAGGGCGGAGGCAGCGTGCGATGAGCAGTCTTACGGGAACCGGCGGCGCCCGCCGCGGCCTGACGCTGATCGAGCTGCTGCTGGCCATCTCGCTGATGGCGGTCATCGCGTCGGTTACCTATTTCAGTTTCGCGGCCGGCACGCGCGCCTGGCGCACGGGCACCGAGGCCGCCAACAGCCTGCACCATGCCGACTATGTGCTCGAGCAGTTGGTGATGGGCCTGCGCTCGGCCTGCTATCCCGATGCCGCAAAACCCTCCGGCGCCTACGGGCTGACCCTGACGGACAACGGCGACGGGGAGACGGCGCGCGACACGCTGGGATGGGTCAAGCTGGGCTCGGCCCTGGTCGGTGCCGACTCGCCGGTCGCCGGCACGCCGCACCGCGTGGAAGTCTCGATCATGGAGCCCGGCGCCTCGGACGAGCCGGGCCTTGCCGAGGGCGGGCTGGCGGTCTCCGCCTGGCGCATCGTGGCCCTGCCGGAGGACTTCGACCCGAAGGAGTCGGTCAAGCCGATGCTCCTGACCACGCGTGTGGTGGGTTTCAACTGCCGCGTGCTCGATCCCGAGAACAACCTGCAGGAGGGCGACGCGCCCTCGGCCGATGACGAGCTCGAGTGGATCGACCAGTGGGAGGACGACCGCACGAACCGCCTGCCGTATGCCGTCGAGGTAAGCCTCTACCTCGCCCCGGGGCGCGAGCGCGATCAGCCGATCGAGGTCAAGCGCATCGTCGAGATTCCCTGCGCGCCGCTGTCGTGGCGCGACAAGGGCGCGGCCGGCGGACGCGCCGAGACCTCGTCCACCGGGCGCACTCGGGCGACACGCACGCCGGGCACGCGGCGACTGCCACAGCGGACGCAGCCGTAGCCAGGGTTCAGGCGTCAGGGTTCAGGGTCAGGGGGTAGGGCGTCACGAAGTCATGAAGTCGTGGAGTTCGCCCCCGGTGGTCCACGGTCGACCCCGGTCGACCCCTGCGCATCACGCTTCACGCCTCACGCATCACGCCTCACGCATCACGCCTCACGCCTCACGCCCCTGCTTCTCCACCAGATCGGCCAGGCGTTCGGCGCCGTCAGGCGCGGCCAGTGACAGTGCGGCCGCGCGCATCGCCTGCCGCCGCGGCGCATCGGCCGCAATCCCGTCGAGAAACTCCGCCAGCCAGGCGGCGGTGAAGCCGGCCTGTGGCCGGCAGACGGCGGCGCCGGCTGCGGCGAGGTGCGCAGCATTGGCGCTCTGGTGGTCGCGGACGGCGGTCGGCAGGGGCACCAGCAGGGCGGGCACGCCGCAGAGGCAGATTTCCGCGCAGGTGGCGGCGCCGGCGCGCGCGATCACCAGGTCGGCCGCGGCGAAGGCGCCGCCCATCGCGCCCAGGAAGGCGAAGACCTGCGCGTCGGTTCCGGCGGCAGCATAGGCTGCGCGCACGGCGGCCTCGTCCGCCGTGCCGGTCTGGTGGATCACGCGCAGCGAGTCCGCGGGATGCGCGCGGCCCCAAGCCGCGAGGGACGTACTGCACACCTGGTTGAGCACATGGGCGCCCTGGCTGCCGCCGGTGACGAAGACGGTGAAGCCCCGCGGCTGCCGGAACCCGTCGAGCGGCGGCTGTCCGCGCAGCTCCGTGCGCACCGGCAGCCCCGTCTGGACGATCCGTGCCCGCGGCAGCCAGCGCACGCTCCCGGCAAAGCTGATTGCGGTCGCCGTGGCGAAACGCGAGAGGAACGCAACAGCCTTGCCGGGAACGGCGTTGGCCTCGTGCAGCACGACCGGCAAGCGCGCGAGGCGCGCGGCCAGCACGGGCGGCAGGCTGGCGTAGCTGCCCATGGCCAGCAATACGTCGCACGCCTGCTCCGCGAGGCCGCGCCGCGCGCGGACGAGACTGCCTACAAGGGCGGCAAGCGCGGCGGGACTACGCTTCAGCGGGCGGGCGCCGGTCTTGAAGACGGGGCCGTCCCAGCCCTTGACGGTTTGGTCCTCGATTTCGCGCCCCGCGATCCAGAGCGTGACGGCGTGGCCGCGCGCGCGCAGCACGCGCGCCGTGGCCAGTCCGGGGAACGTGTGCCCACCGGTGCCGCCGCACGCGACGGCGATGTTCAGCTTGCGTGAGCAGGTCATCTCAGCCTCGCTTTCGGGCCTGGCGGAGGCGGAAGTCCTCTCGCAGCTCCTTCAGCGCCGGTCGGCATAGAAGGGCCGCCAGCAGGCCGTAGGTCACGGCACCCGCCGCCATGGCGGTGCCGACGGCCAGCCCCTGGGCCAGCTTGAGGTGCATCCGCGGCGCCAGCGCCGCCAGGGACGCACTATGGAGCGACAAGACCATGGCTCCCATCAGCGCGGCGGCCGGCAGGGCGCCGGCGAGCGTCCGCGCCAGCCCGCCCGCGCGCAGTGCACCGGTGCGCCGGTGGAGGATCACGAGCAGCGCGATGCAGTTCAGCAGGCTGGTGAACACCGTCGAACCCGCGATGCCCACGTGCTTCCAGCCCTGCGGCAGCAGAAGCACGGAGAGGATGTTGAGCAGCAGGTTGACACCCACGCCGAAGATGCCGACCCGCACGGGCGTGCGCGTGTCCTGCAGGGCGTAGAAGGCCGGGGTGATCGCCTTGTAGAGACTGAAGACCAGGAGCCCCGGCGCATAGCCTGCCAGGGCGCGCGCCGTCTGCCGCGCCGACTCATCCTGAAAGGCGCCGTCGCCGATCTGGTAGACCAGGCTCACGATCGGCAGGGCGAGGATGGTAAGCCCCGCCGCCGCCGGCGCCATGATCACGACGATGTTGCGCATGGCGCGCTCCAGCGTGGCCCCCAGCCCGCCGTAGTCCTGTTGCGTGGCATGCGTCGAGAGCGTGGGCAGCAGCACCGTCGCAAAGGCGTTGCCCACCAGACCGAGGGGCAGATAGACCAGCCGCTCGGCATACTCCAAAGCCGATGGGGCCCACTTGGCCGACCACATGGCCAGGAAGCCGTCGACGCACACGTTGATCTGAACCAAACCCGCGCCGAGCGCCATCGGCGCCATCAGCAGGAGGATCCGGCGGATGCGCATGTCGCCGCGCCAGGAGAAGCACGGCCGCAGCCGCACGCCGTGGCGCGCCAGCACCGGCAGTTGCACCGCCACCTGGATGGCGCCGGCGGCCAGCACGGACCAGGCGACCACCCGGATGCGCACGAAGGGATCGGGCGCCACGAAAGGGCAGATGCCGGCCAGCGCCGCAATCCAGACGAGATTTAGGAAGACCGGCGCCAGGGCGGGGATCGTGAAGTGCCGCAGCGCGTTCAGGATGCCCATGGTCAGCGCCGCCAGGCAGATCAGCGGGGCGTATGGCAGCATGATGCGCAGCAGCGGCAGGATGGCGCTCCAGCGGCTGCCGGCCGGCAGGTGCCATTGAAGCGCGAGCGCCGCCAGGATGCCGAGCGCCGTCAGGAGGCTCAGCACGGCGATCAGCAGGCCCGCGACGCGCGCGGCCAGCGCGTTGGCGGCCGCGGGGCCCTCGCGCTCCCGGACCTCGGTGTAGACGGGTATGAAGGCCGCCGAGAGGGCGCCCTCGCCGAAGAGGCGCCGGAAGAGGTTGGGGATGCGAAAGGCGACATCGAAGGCCGACTTGGCCAGACCCGTGCCGAAGACGTAGGCCATCCACTGCTCGCGCACCAGGCCGGCCACGCGGCTGATGCCCGTCATGGCGCCGACGTGCGCGGCGCGGCGCGCGACGCTGCTCATGGCGCCAGCACCTCCAGCAGGGCTTCCGCGACCCGCCCGGGCGCGATCGAGGCGAGGGCGCGGGCGGCCTCGGGGGAGTGGCGGGGAATGGAGCGCGAGACCGCGACGCCCGGCGGCGCGATGACACGCGCACGTCCAAGAGGGCCGGTGCGGGCGGGATCAGTCAGTCCGAAGACCGCGACGACCGGCACGTCCACGGCGGCGGCCAGGTGCATGCCGCCGCTGTCGTTGCAGCAGACGGCGGCGCATTGCGAAAGCAGGGCGGCCAGGGCGGGAAGCCGTGTCTGGCCGGCCAGGTTCGCCGCCAGCGGACCGATAGCGTCGGCCACGGCCGCGCAGACGCCGGCTTCGGCGGGCGTGCCGCAGACGAGGAAACGCAGCTCCGGGAGGCGCCGGGCCGCCTCCCGCGCGGCGGCGGCGAACGACGCGCCGGGCCAGCGCTTTGAATCACCGCGCGCCGCTCCGGGCAGGAGCGCCACGTAACGGCAGGCGGGATCGAGCCGCGCCTGCGCGGCGGCGGCTTGCGCGGCATCCGGGGTAATCGTCAGGCGCGGCGCGCGCGGTGGCGTCTCGGGGACGAGGCTGAAGAGGTGGAACCCTTCATATTGCTGGTGGCGGCCCTCGAAGGCCGCCAGCGAGACGGGATCGTTGACCATCCAGCCGCGGAGCTGGCCGGTCGTGCCGCGTCGTACGGGCACGCCCGCGCGCCAGGCGATCCAGGCGGCGCGGAAGGAGTGCGGCATCAGCAGCGCCGCTTCGCAATCCAGCGCGCGGAGGGCGCGCAGGGTCTCGCGCCGGCCGACACGCCCGGGAAGCAGGGTGACGACCCGCTCGACGCCCCCGACCAGTCCCCATAGGGACGCGACGCCCGGCTTGGCCAGCACCGTGACACGGCATCCGGGATGCGTGGCGCGCCACTGCTGGAAGGCCGGCAGCGCCATCACGACATCGCCCAGCCAGTTGGGCGAGAAGAGCAGCAGGTGCCGCGCGGTGGAGAAGGAGGGTGCCATGGGAAAGAATGAATCTTATTATGCCCAAAGCCCCTACCGACTGCAAGGCGTGCAGTTCCGTCGGTTTGCCGTTGACTTTTCGCGGAAGGGCGCATAAGCTCATCCCGTTTCAGGTGCGAGCCGGCTAACGGAAGTCCGTGAAAACCGGACGCGGTCGCGCCGCTGTATACGGCCACGAAACCCCGGTTGCCATGCTCCCCGTGCGGGAGCAGAAGGCGGGGCGGTAGGCATGCCGGAAGCCAGAAGACGAGCCGGTTCGCGCAACGGAGTTCTCCTTCGCGCCTTGGGGAGCCTCGTCCGCGTAACCCTTCGGGTCGCCGCGGCCTGGTCTTCTCCTCCGGCGGGCCGTTTCCCGCCGGGGGCGCGCGCAGGAGCTCCTCGACGGACCACGAACCGCCGCCCCGCAAGAGGGCGGGAAGGATGCCCATGAGCCTGCGCCGCACGCTGCCTCTAGTCGCCGGAATGGCGATGACCACCCCCGCCCTGCCGCAATCCGCCCCGGCGACCAACCTCTACGAGGCGCCGCCCGTCGTCGTCACGGCGACGCGCGCCGAACGCGCGCCGGAACGGATACCCGCCCAGGTCTCCGTCGTCACCGCGGACGAGCTGCGCGGACAAGGCGCGCGCCATGTCGTCGACGCCCTCCAGAGCCTGGCCGGCGTCCCGGTGCGCTCGCTGAGCGGAAATCCCGCCCAGGCCGAGGTCGCCTTGCGGGGCTTTGGCGAAAACGCCCATGGCCGCACGCTGGTACTGCGCGACGGCCAGCGGCTCAACACGCCCGACATGGCCGGCATCAACTGGCTCCAGATCCCCGTCAGCGCCGTCGCGCGCCTCGAGGTGCTCGAGGGTCCCCAGAGCGTGCTCTACGGCGACCACGCGCTCGGCGGCGTGATCAACATCGTCACCCATGACGCGTCGCGCCCCGAGCGCACGGAAGTTGGCGCCGTTGCGGGCTCCCACGGCACCTTCGGCGCCAGCCTCGCGACACGTCAGCAGATCAGCGGCCTGCGCGGCTCCGCGGGCGCCGACTGGCAGTCCAGCGACGGATACCGGCGCAATGGCGACTACGATTCGGTGAACCTGCGCGCCGGCATCGACGCCGCGGCCACCGATACTCTGCGCCTGGCGATCTTCGGCACGTTCGACCGCCTGGAGAACGGCCTCCCCGGCGCGCTCACCCGCGAACAAATGGACGCCGATCCCCGGCAGACAGTCAACCCCGACGACGAGGCGACCACCGAGAGCGCCAACGGCAGCCTGGCGCTGCAGTGGGAGGCCACGGCGGACCAACGCCTGATGGCCGACCTGATCGTCAACCGCCGCCGGGCCGAGAGCGACTTCTTCAGTTGGTTCAGCTTCCCCGAGACCACGCTCGACAGCCTCACCCTCACCCTGCGGCACCAGCTCGACTCGTCGCTGCTGGCGCGCCCGACCCGGCTGCTGGGCGGCGTCGACGTCTACCTGGACCGGCTCGACGCCGACCGCTTCACCGACCCGGCCCGCACCATGCGCCTGCTGGATGCCACCGTCGACAAGAGCAGCTACGGCGCCTACCTGAACCACGAGACCGATCTCACGGATATACTCACGCTCTCTCTGGGCGGGCGCATCGAGCAGGCGCGCTACGCCGCCGAGGTCGCGGACGCCACCGGCGGCACCATCGTGGATGACAGCGAAACGCACACCGTCAGCGCGCTGGCCGCCAGCCTGCTCTACCGCCCGGTCGAGGAAATCAAACTCTATGCCAGCCTCTCCACGCTCTACCGCCTCCCGTTCCTCGACGAGCAGGTCAGCTACTACGGCT